>NZ_JBEUDO010000026.1:0-41317 GCF_050584665.1 Nitrosomonas sp. ANs5 | reverse complement strand
GGGATGGGGTTGCGAAGTTAGGTTAGAGTTGCCTCCTGCGCCTGCGTGAGAATCAGTGCCGCACGACTGGATTTCCTCGCCATGATCGCCTCCATCAAGAGTTAAAAAGTAATCATGACTATTGTAAACTATTGCGTAATTGTATTGTTGGAACGAACTACTAGTACTGACCCGTACAGTAAAAAGAAAAAAAACGGTGATGCGCGCATCACCGTTTTTTTATGGGTAAAGCTATTGAAAAATAGCGTCTATGTCTATGCCTGGCATGCTGCGTGTGCATGGAAAGCCATACTAGGAGGCTGTCCGAGAATAGACTGATCTACTGCGGACGAGCCTGATTGGCCGGATTTTACGATCCTATTTCGTTAAATAGAGCGACTATTCGCCTCAAAAATGATCGAAAAATCCAACTCAACCAGCCTCGCCCTTGCTACGATCGCTATTCTCGGACAGCCTCCTAGACCGGGGAGGTGCGCTTGCGCGCTAGCCATTTTCTTGACTTGGCGCATGGTTTGCAATGTTTGCTGGTCCGTCTTTTTCCTGATATCTGGGCCAAGGAGCAAAATAGTTTTTTTTCACGCCTTGATAATTTTTGTGCCAAACATGATACGGAGTGTCCAGCTGATGGCGTAGGCGCTTCCTCCCAGCAAAAGCAATTGCCCCAAGATACGCTGATCGCTCAACAGGTAGTTTGCGCACAGACGATCGGGCAAATCCAGATACAGCCATCCAAGGCGCATAAGGGTTGCCCAGAATTCAAGCATGAGTACGCCCCGTGCGATCGAATTGAGCAGTGGCCAACTCAGGTTCAGAGCAATGCCCATGACAGGTAGGGTGATGAATTTCAGGACTTCAAAATACCATTCCGACACGGCGCCGTCCAGAGAGCGGGGCAGCATCCAATAGGCCATGATGACAATAGTCAGTGCCATGCCAGTTATACCCCATCGATTCCATGGGGCAATTTTCGCCTTCCATTCGGCGGGCAATGTTTTCCCGATCATCCATCCGATGATGATCAGCATCGGAATTTGTACCAGCATGTGCGTGACCATGCTTTGTTCGAGAAACCGCTGCATGGGGGGGAGGGCCAAAATGAACCAAGCTGCCAGTGGCAGCCATTCCTGCTTAATCTTGAGGAGCATTTTCTGTGTTCAGTGCTTGAATTAGGTATTCTTTAAGTTCATCGAGTTGTTCGACGCCAAAAATGGCGACCAGCCGGCCTTCTGGATCGATGACGTGATAACCGGCAGAATGCGTGTATCCACCGTATTCATCAGGGATGACAATGACTTTAAAGAAGTCGAGAATGGCTTCTCTCTGAGATGGGCTGGTTGGACGGGATGCTGTCCAGGATCGAAGATCGGCAGAAAAATGGGAAAGGTGTTCCTTGAGCCTTTGCGGGGTGTCTTTTTCCGGGTCGAAGCTGATACTTA
Source organism: Nitrosomonas sp. ANs5 (assembly GCF_050584665.1). Taxonomy (NCBI): domain Bacteria; kingdom Pseudomonadati; phylum Pseudomonadota; class Betaproteobacteria; order Nitrosomonadales; family Nitrosomonadaceae; genus Nitrosomonas; species Nitrosomonas sp. ANs5. The sequence goes on along the minus strand of NZ_JBEUDO010000026.1, from coordinate 39,881 downwards.
GCAAGTGTAAACGGCTATTCTCCAGTTTGTCGGCAAGATCCTTTTGTAGCGTCCTCAGACCACTACTGAGTATCAGACATACGCTTGGACAACTCGTGTAGATAAAATCAACGACTATGAAATGACCGTGCCAATTGTTGACTGTGATGATCTCGGCACTCTGGTTCTCCAGCTGCCAGTGAGGAACGGGGCGGGGATTTTCGCGTACGTCGAGACGGCGGGCCTCTTCAGCGGTAAAGGCACGCCCCCCATCTGTGCTGGTCCAGAGAATGAGTAATCCTGTAATGACAATCAGAGTCGTTGCCAGGAAAGTTCTCATTCTTTAATTCTCCTTCGGCAGAAATGCCTAAAATTATTGAAACGGTGTTGCTTATCGTGGCGCTATTCTAGACGTTTCTGCTTTTTTCGCAATCCCTCCCCGCCAAGTGCGGCAGGGAGGGGGGGCTGTTTTAGCTGGGATCAGCCGCTCTGGGCAGGCTGATCAGCGCACGTAATATAAACAATAACGTGCCCAATACAACCAATGCGGCGGCGACAGTGCCAACTTGCGCAAAGGTGACCCATTCATCCATGTGCACGGCCCAGCGGCGTGGAACGCTGCTGGCGCCGCTGGCAAGGAACACCATCGAAGTCAGGAAGCCGCCGATAAGGTAGGCGTAGAAACCCACATTATCGGTTGCTTTGACTTCTTTCTGGCGGCCTTCACCAGCGAGGTGATAGGTAAAGCCGATAATCATCGGTAACAATCCAAGCAGCAAGTAGAAATGGAAGTGCCCTGGCACCCACATGGTGTTGTGGAATACGCGGTTGATGGTCACCATGGCATCCAGAATTGCAGGAATGACACCCGCTGCCCAGCCAAACATGGACAGGAATAACAATTTCGTAGTGGTGCTCCATTGAATACCGGAGCGGTAAACGATCATCAGGGCACCGTAGCCAGTGACAACGAGGACCGGAATGCCGCTACCAAAAGATAATATCTGGCCCATTACCAGCATCCATTGCGGCATTGGGAAGTCCATCATCAAGTGGTGTGGATAAACGGCCATTACCATGAATACGATGGCAAACCAGGCTGCATAAAAGACTTTGCTGGTTTTCCAGGGGCGGCCGGTATAACGCGGCAGCAATTCATACACTGCTGTTACCGAGGCGTAAATGGTCGCGTTAATGAAAACATGGCCGAAGAAGTAAATCAGGTTCTTCATCAGCAAGGCATCGGGTTGGAATTCTGGATTGTAGAGATTGACCAAACCCATTACCAATACCACTGCACCTGCTGCGATTCCCAGGAAATTGACGATCAGCACCATGGTGCCAGCCACAACGGTGGGTGGATGTGTATTGTCGACAGGTACTTTGCCGAACAGCTGAGGCAGTCCGAGGGCGGCAGCCAGGCTACCGTAGCCGGCAAGAATGGCACGGCCGATATCCAAATACAGAATCAGGAAACCAGTACCGATTACCAGCAGCCCCAATTGGAAGACAGCTGCTGCGCCAGTGGACCAGGCGCCCATTGATATGGCTGGCAATGGATAAAGGAAGGTCCACGCGCCGCCATAGCCGCCAAGGAAAATGGAGCCGAGGATCATGACGACCCCGGTCAGGAAAATGCAGAAATTAACCCAAAAAATGGTATTGCTCAAACGCACATACTGGCGCAGGAAATACCAGAGCACGCCGGTTGAAGCGATCCCTGCCGCGCCGACAACACCAACACCGTGAACGGTCATGATTTGGTAAAACAAATCAACGGCGATTTCCAGCCAGGTGCCTTGGGCTGCCCGCATGGCAAATCCGGCCAGCATCATCAACAGAAACACCAATAAACCGCCGATCAAATGTGCTTTGACCGCAATCAAGGCATTCCTGTTTTCTGAGTCACTATATTCAATCTTTCTACTTGCTGCTGTACTGCTCATTGTGCCCTCCACTCTTTAATTTTTCTTTGCGACATTGCTATGCTATTGAATTACTTACTTTACGGTTAACTCGGTGATCATGGCGTGATGTGCCAGCCCACAATATTCCAGGCAGAGGATCTTATATTTGCCTGGCTTGTCGAATACATGCACGAGCTTGTTGGTGTAGCCTGGCATCGCTTGGGTTTGACCGACCAGTTTCAAGTTTTCGTCATAAATGCCGAATCCATGGTTCACGTCTTCACCTGTTACCAGAAATGCCACTGGTTTGCCGGCTTCCACGGTATCGGGTGTCATGGTCCAATACCATTGATAGGCCCCAACTTTAACAACCTGATGATCATTGGCCGGATAGTCTTTCTTTTGATCTGGGATCGGGAAAGGACTCAGTGAAAAGTATGTGATAACGAGACCGAGTGTGATCAGAAACAGGAACCATTTGCCACGTACGCCATACCATTTTTTGGTAATTGACGGGTAATCCGCTTCAGCTTTTTTGGAATTGGCGATGACAAAATAGAAAACCGCTGCTATCAAGGCTATGCACACAAGTGTGATAGCATAAACTGTTGAGACCATTTTAGATTTCTCCCTCCATTAGGTTGACGTTCAAAGCGTCGAATCTACATTTGATACAAATCGATGTCAACTAATTCTTGACATTCTAAAATCCATTTTTGCCTTGTGGTTTATTGAGTTACGTTCGATCGGCCTGTAAAAAAACAGGCATTTTTATATGGATGTTAATGCCAGGAAGTAACTGATAATTGTTACTCAAAAATGGTGTGCGATCTGATTGGCAATTTGTTAGTTGACTGGCCTTTATGGGATAATCGTGAAAAGTAAAAAGCAGGCAATCATATCGAAAATGAAAACGTTATACGACAAGTTATGGGAAGATCATGTCGTCCACACGGAGTCAAGTGATCCGGATGGGATGGTGATCCTTTATATCGATCGTCATTTGGTGCATGAAGTCACCAGTCCGCAAGCTTTCGAAGGGTTGAAGATGGCAGGGCGGCGGCCCTGGAGAAGCAGTTCGGTGCTGGCTGTAGCAGATCATAATGTGCCAACCACCGATCGCAGCCTTGGCATCAGTGACCCGGTCTCGCGATTGCAGGTCGAGACCCTGGATCGCAATTGTGAAGAACTGGCGATCACCGAGTTCAAAATGAATGACAAGCGGCAAGGTATTGTCCATGTAATCGGCCCTGAGCAAGGCGCAACGCTGCCCGGCATGACAGTGGTCTGTGGGGATTCTCATACCAGCACGCATGGTGCGTTTGCCTGCCTGGCGTTCGGGATCGGCACCTCCGAGGTTGAGCATGTGCTGGCCACACAGTGTTTATTGACGAAGAAATCCAAGGCAATGCGGGTCGAGGTCGACGGAGTATTGTTACCGGGTGTGACTGCCAAGGATATTGCGTTGGCAGTCATCGGCGCCATTGGAACGGCCGGTGGTACGGGCTATGCCATTGAGTTTTCGGGCAGTGCCATCCGGGCGCTTTCCATGGAAGGGCGCATGACCCTTTGCAACATGGCGATCGAGGCCGGAGCGCGCGCAGGCATGATCGGTGTCGATGAGGTCACCATCGATTACCTCAAAAATCGTCCTTTTTCGCCCAAGGGGGCTGACTGGGACCGGGCGGTGGCTTACTGGCGCACCTTGAACAGCGACCCGGGCGCGGTCTTTGCGCGAACAGTCGAGCTTGATGCTTCACAGATTAGACCACAGGTGACTTGGGGAACTTCGCCGGAAATGGTGACCGCTATTGATGGGCGTGTACCCGATCCGGCACAGTGCGCCGATCCAGTCAAGCGCAAGGATATTGAGCATGCACTGGACTATATGGGGCTATTGCCCGATATGCCGATTGAAGATATCCATATCGATAAAGTGTTTATTGGGTCTTGCACGAATTCCCGTATTGAGGATTTGCGCGAAGCCGCGCAAGTTGTCAAAGGCAGGCATGTTGCGCCAAATGTCAAGCTGGCGTTGGTGGTGCCTGGCTCTGGATTGGTCAAGGCCATGGCTGAGCAGGAGGGGTTGGACAAGATTTTTCTTGAAGCTGGATTTGAATGGCGTGAACCGGGCTGCTCGATGTGCCTGGCGATGAATGATGATAGATTGATGCCGGGAGAACGTTGTGCGTCGACTTCCAACCGTAATTTTGAAGGCAGGCAAGGTCCGGGAGGCCGTACCCATCTGGTCAGTCCGGCTATGGCGGCGGCAGCGGCTGTGAGCGGCCATTTTGTCGATGTGCGTGCTTTTCCTCGTCAATAAAGTTTCTCTTTGTTTCCGGGATTAAACATGAAAATGATATTCACATTTCTTCTATTGCTGGCCATTGCGGCGCAGTTGTCGGCCTGCAACACCGTGCAAGGATTTGGTAAAGATCTTCAGCGCGGCGGCGAAGCGATTGAAAGAACGGCTAAATAAAATCTAAATACATGAAAAAATTTGAGCGATGTCATGGCCTGGTCGTACCGCTCGACCGCGCCAATGTCGATACCGATGCCATTATACCCAAGCAATTTCTGAAATCCATCAAGCGTTCCGGTTTTGGACAGAATTTGTTCGATGAATGGCGCTTTCTCGATCATGGCGAGCCAGGTATGGATGCCTCGCAACGTCAGATTAACCCGGATTTCATCCTTAATCAGGCGCGTTATCAAGGTGCCCAAATACTGGTTGCACGTGATAATTTTGGTTGCGGGTCGAGCCGGGAGCATGCGCCCTGGGCCTTGCAGGATTATGGTTTTGTGGCCATTATTGCCCCAAGTTTCGCCGATATATTCTTCAATAACTGTTTCAAGATTGGATTGCTGCCAATCGTGCTGGAGGCGGCTGTAGTGGATAAATTGATCCAGGATACGATTGCTACCAACGGCTATCGTTTGCTGATTGATTTGGCTGCACAGACGGTTACAGCAGCCTCGAATGATGTTTATCCCTTTGAAATTGATCCATTTCGCAAGCACTGCTTGCTCAACGGACTCGATGAAATCGGACTGACTTTGCAGCATGCCGACAAAATCAGGCAATTCGAGGAAAACCGGCGGCAACAACAGCCCTGGTTATTCACGTGATAAAAATGGACAAGTGATATGAAAATTGCATTGCTGGCCGGTGACGGAATCGGTCCAGAAATTGTTGCGCAGGCCGAGCGTGTCTTACGGTTTCTGATGGCAGACGGATTGAAGATGGAGCTTGAATCCGGTTTGCTGGGTGGTTGTGCCGTTGACGCCACCGGCGAGCCTTTTCCCGAAGCAACCCGCAAATTGGTGATCGAAGCCGATGCCGTTCTGCTGGGGGCAGTGGGTGGACTGAAATACGATAATTTGCCTCGAGAAAAACGGCCTGAACAAGGGCTGCTGACCATACGCAAGACACTTAATTTGTTTGCCAATTTACGTCCGGTCATTCTTTATCCGGAGCTTGCAAATGCTTCAACGCTGAAACCGGAAATTGTGGCGGGACTGGATATCCTCATTGTCCGTGAGCTCACTGGCGATATCTATTTCGGCCAGCCGCGCGGGATTGAACAAAGAGATGGGCAGCGAGTGGGTTTTAATACCATGATCTATTCTGAATCCGAAATCAGGCGCATCGCCCATATCGCATTCCAGGCCGCCCGCAGGCGGCAGGGCAAGGTGTGTTCGGTAGACAAGATGAATGTGCTGGAATGTACGCAACTGTGGCGCGATATTGTGACGGAGACGGCGCAAACATATCCGGATGTGGCGCTGACGCATATGCTGGTAGACAATGCAGCCATGCAGCTGGTGCGCGATCCGAAACAATTTGATGTCATTGTGACGGGCAATATGTTTGGCGATATCCTGTCGGATGAAGCCTCGATGCTGACCGGTTCGATCGGAATGCTGCCTTCCGCATCCCTGAATGACCAGAATAAAGGGTTGTACGAACCGATTCATGGCTCTGCTCCCGATATCGCTGGCAAGAATATTGCCAATCCTTTGGCGACCATTCTTTCAACTGCCATGATGCTGCGTTATTCATTCAATCAGGAAATTGCTGCTTCGCGCATCGAGCATGCTGTTAAGAAAGTATTGAAGCAGGGATATCGGACGGCCGATATTTTTGAATCGGGCATGAAAAGGGTGGGTACGGTGGAAATGGGGGATGCGGTGCTCGCGAATATGTAGGTTTCGCACTGGCCAGGCGGATAGTCGCTCAATGTGGGCATGAGCAACTGATCGATAACTTTCTTTTGCAAAAGGTTTAAAGAATTATATGAAACAAGTAGGATTTGTGGGCTGGCGGGGTATGGTGGGCTCCGTGCTCATGCAACGAATGCGTGAAGAAAATGATTTTTCATTGATTGACCCCGTGTTTTTTTCGACCTCCCAAGTGGGTCAGGCAGGGCCGGATATTGGCAAGGAAATGGTGCCACTCAAGGATGCCTTTGATATCGTGGCGCTCAAGAAAATGGATGTCATTATCTCTTGCCAAGGAGGCGATTATACCAACCAGGTGTTTGGCAAACTGCGCGAATCGGGCTGGCAGGGTTACTGGATAGACGCGGCCTCCGCGTTGAGAATGCATGATGATGCCGTGATTATTCTTGATCCGGTGAATCGGTCTGTAATCGAGCAAGCATTGCACAAGGGTGTAAAAAGCTATATCGGTGGCAATTGTACAGTCAGCCTGATGCTGATGGCGGTCGGTGGATTATTCGAGCGGGAAATGGTCGAGTGGGCAAGTGTCATGACCTATCAGGCCGCATCGGGTGCTGGTGCACAGAATATGCGCGAGTTGCTGCTGCAAATGGGTGAAACCCACCATGTGGCAGAGGATTTGCTGAATGATCCTGCATCCAATATCCTGGAAATCGATCGCAGAGTCGCGCAAAAACTGCGCGACAAGACGTTTCCTGCAGAAAATTTTGGAGTGCCCTTGGCAGGGAGTCTGATACCCTGGATAGATCGGGAAGTGGCGCCCGGACAAAGTCGGGAAGAGTGGAAAGGACAGGCTGAGACCAATAAAATTCTGGGTCACACCGATCAACCTGTACCGGTTGACGGTATTTGTGTGCGTATAGGCGCCATGCGCTGTCATAGCCAGGCGTTGACAATCAAACTCCGGCAGGATATTCCGCTGGATGAAATCGAAGAGGTTGTCGCAGGGGCCAATGATTGGGTGCGTGTCATACCCAACGATAAGGAATCCAGCACCAAAGAACTCACTCCAGTTGCTGTGACTGGTAAACTGGATGTGCATGTCGGACGCATGCGTAAATTGGCCATGGGCGGTGAATATCTTTCTGTCTTTACAGTAGGTGACCAATTGTTATGGGGCGCGGCTGAGCCCTTGCGCCGAATGCTGCGTATTCTGATCGAACAGCAGCCAGCATAGATAATAGCTATCGATTATTCCGTTATGGGCCTGTTTGCTGCCATTATTCAGCTGAGGGGGTATTTGATTGAGCCCCAGCTGTGGCCACCAGGCATACCAGAAATGGTTATTGGGTGGCTGACAACAACTCCGATGGCTTTGATGAGATTTATCGAAATAAACGGTATTGCGATGAGTTATCAAATTTTCCACTAATTTTCTTCGATGCTACTATCCAGGCTGATCCGAGAAACAAGAGAGGTATCTGTGTGAAGACAGTTGATTTCAGGAAAGAGAGGGATTTTTCTCGTATTGTCCTTAAGACATTGTTGGTGCTCGTACTCATGTCTTCATGGGTGATCCATGCGGCCGGTCTGGGAAAGTTGACCGTGGGATCCTATCTCGGGCAACCTTTTAAAGCAGAAATCGCACTGGTATCGGTAACGGATCAAGAGGCTGCTTCTTTGTCTGCCAGGCTGGCATCGCCCGAGGCTTTCCGGAAAGCAGGTCTTGGCTATTTGCCCTATCATTCATCGCTGTCGGTTTCAGTGGAGAAACGGATAGATGGCCAACCTTACCTCCTGGTGACTTCCCCTCAGGCTGTCAATGAGCCTTTTCTCAATTTGTTGGTGGAGCTTAACGCGCCTTCGGGGCGCCTGCTGCGTGATTACACTGTGTTGCTCGATCCTGTGGACGCCCAGGCAGCTGGTACTGCGGTGCCAGCCATAGGGCAGGTTGATGGCCTAGCTGGCGGGGGCGATGATTCGCAAAGGGGCACCGGCGCTCAGACACGCTCCTCTGACCAAGCCGTGAAGACCTATGGACCGGTTAACCATGGCGATACCTTGACAAAAATTGCTCGCCAGGTATCCCCCGACAATGTTGATCTCAATCAGATGTTGGTGGCTTTGTACCGTGCCAACCGCGACGCCTTCCTGCAGAAGAATATGAATCTGCTCAAGGTGGGCGCTATTCTGCGGATTCCTGATCAGAGCGTCATTGCTGCAATTGCGCCGCAAGCGGCGACTCGTGAAGTCAGTATACAGACTGATCGCTGGAACAATTATCGGCGAAATATCGCAGATATGGCAACCGGTGTGTCAGGCAGTCATGAACTCAGCCGATCGCACACGGGCAAGATTGCTGCCATTTCAGAGAAATTGACTACGACTGGCGCATCTCAGCCGGAAGAAGTGTTAACGCTTTCAAAAGGAGAATTGCTGGATAGCGATCCGCAATCAAATCAGCACGTTGACAGCCATTCTGCGCAGCAATACCTGCGTATGATGGAGGAAGACGCCATCGCGAAAGCGCGTGCGCTGGCGGAAGCCAATGAGCGTGTCGCAATGCTCGAACAGAATATTGCCAAATTGCAGCGTTTACTCGAGCTGAAAAATACAACCGAGGACACCCAGATTCCGGTCACCCAGGATCGCGCCCCGACAGATCAGGGGGCGCGCGCTGGGGAGCGTACAGCAATGGCTTTGGCAACCAATTCGGCGCCGCAGCCGATGGAAGATCTGGCGATACCTGAATTTACAATTCCCGCGCAGCCGGTTTCTTCTGAACTGCTGCCCAATGCCATTGAGCGACCAGAAGATTTGGCATCCGAAAAATCTTCTATGTTCGACACCTTTGCCGCGTTGGCAGCGGAATATGGTGGGTTGCTCGGCGGAACGCTTGCGGCCTTGCTCGCCATTTGGCTAGGTGCGTCGATCGCTCGCCGAAAAAGTGAGCAAGCCGATAATTTTGATGACATAGCTACATATAGTCATCTTGGTAACGAAACAGGGCCGGCCTCCACAGTATTTGCGGAGACGGGTTTTGAGCCAGATCATCAACAAAAGACGCACACCGGAACGGATCAGCACGCATTTGAGCTTCATGACGATCATCATGAACATTCCGGCGCAGCAACTTCCAGTTTCGTGTTTGAGAATCAAGCTGAAGAAAGACTCTTGAAGGATGGCTATCCCGATGAAAATGTGGCAAATACGCAGCCGCCACATGAATCGGACTGGGCGCCTGCGTCATCGGGCATGCTGGACGAGGCAACCAAACTGGATGCGACCTCCGGGAGTATTCGCCCCGATCCAGTCAGCCCGGTAGAAGAAGATGCCAGCATGACCCAGAATCATTCCGGAGAGGCGGAATGGAGTTTCCCGGATTATGGCATGGATCTGGACAAGCGCAATGATACCCATGTTGATGAAAATTCCGGGCAGCTTGATGCCTTGATTGAGGATGGTCATGGGGCCGATTTCCAGCGAGATGCCTCCGGTGTGAGCAGCGCCGATACAGATCGGGACTTGCAGGACAAACCGGTCAGGGAGCCAGACTTGGCTCATATCGATCTGAATCTGGGGAATGAGCCCTCGTCGAGCACAACGGCTGAAGATTACCCGGTTGATGAAAATTTGCAGTGGCGCGAGGTGGCAACAAAAATAGATCTTGCCAAAGCTTATCTCGAAATGGATGACAAGGAAGGCGCCAGGGAAATACTCGAGGAAGTGCTCGCGGAGGGAGACAGTGAACAACAGGCGACGGCTCGTTCAATGCTGGATGGAATGAATTAAGCACGTCGCGCATTGACTGGCAAGCTGCTTCAATCACTGCGCTCCCAGCCCGCCAATTGCCGGGCTGGTAACAGGGCAGCATTTTGCTGGCATGACATCGGTCCCGAATGGCAGAGATCAACTAACCTTGCTGTGAGAATCGCTCTAGTCCTTGAATACAATGGCCAGGGGTACTGCGGTTGGCAGAAGCAGCTCCAGCATGCGTCGATTCAGACTCAACTGGAGAGTGCTTTGTCGCGCATAGCCTGCAGTCCGGTACATGTCGTTGCCGCAGGCCGGACGGATGCCGGTGTGCATGCGCTTTATCAGGTGGTGCATTTCGACACCCATGTGCAACGGCCATTGAGCGCCTGGGTGCGGGGTACCAATGCATGGCTACCAGGCGATATTTCGGTATTATCGGCATCCCGGGTCAATCTCGACTTTCATGCCCGCTTCAGTGCAATCGAGCGTACTTACCTGTATCATTTGCTGAGTCGGCCTGCGCGACCTGGTGCCTGCCAGGGAAAGGTAGGCTGGATTCACGACCGCCTCGATCTCGAAAAAATGCGTGCCGCAGCAAAAATGTTGATGGGTACACATGATTTCAGTGCTTTCCGTTCATCAGAATGCCAGGCGAAGAGTCCGGTGCGTCAGCTGACCAAACTGGAAATTAACTGCCAGGGACATTTTTTCATTTTTGAATTTCGTGCAAATGCATTTTTGCATCATATGGTTCGCAACATCCTGGGAAGCCTGGTATATGTCGGCAAGGGCAAATATCCTCCTGAATGGATACAGATGCTGCTCAAGCAGCGTGATCGAAAATTTGCAGCGCCTACATTTTCTCCGGACGGGCTGTATCTGGCAGGTGTCCGTTACGATTCCAAATGGAATCTTCCTTTCTGTGAAACGGTTGATCCGCTAGCTGCCTTGCACGGATTCTAAGAGGCTGTCCGAGAATAGCGATCGTAGCGAGGGCGCGGCTGGTTGAGTTGGATTTTTCGATCATTTGAGGCGAATAGTCGTTCTATTTAACGAAAAGCCTCCTAGTACTCCGTTCCGTCAATTAGCTTACAAATGAAATCGATGGATTCGCCTGCCAGGCTAGGCGCAAACCGCAGTCATAGCCGTAGCTATAGCGAGGATTTGCAACAACGCATGACAGGCGAAGGCGCGATTTCATGTAAGCGGTTTGGCGGAACGGAGTACTAGCCACCTGCTGTCATTTAATGTCAAGCTTATTGGGAAACAACAATTGATGCGTGTACGCGTGAAAATATGTGGAATTACCCGCCCAGAAGATGCCATTGCGGCGGTCCAGTATGGAGCGGACGCTATTGGGTTCATCCTATGGCCCCAGAGTGAGCGGTATATAGTGCCTGCAGCCGTTCGCCAGATCGTGAAACTTTTGCCCCCGTTTGTGCATGCTGTGGGGGTATACGTCAATCCTGATAAATCCTGGGTGGAGGAAAGCTGCTCGGCAGCCGGCCTGAGTTTGCTGCAGTTTCATGGCGATGAATCGCCTGAATTTTGTGCGCAATTTTGTTTGCCTTACATCAAGGCCGTGCGTGTCAGAGCACAGCTAGATTTGGTACAATATGCCCAGCAGCATGAACATGCGCAAGGGCTGTTGCTCGATACCTATACGGCGGGCAAACCAGGCGGGACGGGTCAGGTTTTTGACTGGAAATTGATTCCTGCCACGTTGCCGCTGCCATGGATATTATCAGGCGGTCTTCATCCCGGTAATATTGTGAATGCAATCAAACAAACGCGTCCCTTGGCCATCGATGTTTCAAGCGGTGTCGAATCCGTTAAAGGTATCAAGGACGTCACTAAAATTTCTGCTTTTATGCAAGGAGTAAAATCTTGTGAAGATTTATAATCTTCCTGATGAACATGGCCACTTTGGTCCATATGGCGGCACATTCGTTGCCGAGACGCTGATAGCGGCACTGGAAGAGCTATGTAAGCAATATGAGCATTACCGGAACGATGCCGAGTTTCAGGCAGAGTTTTATCGGGAATTGAAGCATTATGTGGGTCGGCCAAGCCCCATTTATCATGCCAAACGGTGGTCAGATCATCTAGGGGGCGCCCAGATCCTGCTCAAGCGTGAAGATCTCAACCATACTGGTGCGCACAAGATCAACAATACTGTGGGCCAGGCGCTGCTGGCGAGGCGCATGGGAAAAACCCGCGTAATCGCGGAAACCGGTGCAGGTCAGCATGGCGTGGCCAGCGCTACAGTCGCCGCGCGCTATGGCATGGAGTGCATCGTGTACATGGGGTCGGAAGACGTCAGACGCCAGGCGACCAATGTTTATCGCATGAAGCTGCTTGGTGCAACAGTGGTTCCGGTCGACTCGGGTTCCCGTACCCTCAAGGATGCGCTCAATGAAGCCATGCGTGACTGGGTAACCAATGTCGAAAATACCTATTACATCATCGGTACCGTAGCCGGTCCCCATCCCTATCCGATGATGGTCCGGGATTTCCAGGCTATCATTGGACAGGAAGCCAAATCGCAAATGCTGGAGGATTACGGCAGACAACCCGATGCCCTGATTGCTTGTGTGGGGGGCGGATCAAATGCCATAGGTCTGTTCTATCCCTATGTCGACGAAGAAAATGTTCGCATGATCGGTGTAGAGGCGGCGGGTAAAGGGATCGACACCCATCAGCATGCGGCAACACTGGTCACTGGCAGACCAGGTGTATTGCATGGCAATCGTACGTATCTTATTCAGGATGAAAATGGACAGATAATCGAGACCCATTCCATTTCTGCCGGGCTGGATTATCCGGGTGTTGGACCTGAGCATGCCTGGCTCAAGGATTGTGGCCGTGCCGAATACGTTGCGGTCACTGATGAAGAAGCTTTGTCTGCATTTCATACACTTTGCCGGTTTGAAGGCATCATGCCGGCGCTCGAATCCAGTCATGCCCTGGCCTATGCTGCCAAACTGGCGCCCACTCTGGCCAAGGATCAATTGCTTCTGGTCAACTTGTCCGGACGTGGCGACAAAGACATGGCAACGGTCGCGCAGCAGTCAGGTATCTCACTTTGATCGATCGAGTCATATCGGGTAAGACTTTCAGCTATTTGACGCTACTGAGTAACTTTTAAATGAATCGTATTGCATCGACTTTTTCCAGTCTCAAGCAACAAAACCGGAAGGCATTGATTCCCTTCATCACAGCAGGTGACCCTGATCCCAAGACTACCGTTGCGTTGATGCATCAATTAGTCCAGGCCGGGGTGGATCTTATCGAGCTGGGTGTGCCTTTTTCCGATCCGATGGCCGATGGTCCGACCATACAACGCGCATCCGAGCGGGCGTTGAAACACCATATTGGCTTGAGAGACGTGCTGGCGCTGGTGGCTGCCTTCAGAGAGACGAATCAAACAGTTCCTGTTGTCCTGATGGGGTATGCCAATCCAGTCGAGGCGATGGGGTATGCCAATTTTGCTAAGCAAGCGCATGAAGCAGGGGTCGATGGCGTATTGGTGGTGGATTATCCACCCGAAGAATGCGCGGAATGGGTGCAATGCCTGGAAAAATGGGACATAGATCCTATTTTTCTCTTGTCACCGACCACGCCACAAGCGCGGATTGAACAAGTGGCCAAACTTGCCAAGGGGTACGTGTACTATGTTTCGCTAAAAGGTGTGACAGGTGCTGCGCATCTTGATATCGACAGCGTCAACCGTAAGCTGGCATGGCTTCGCACTTACATCAATGTGCCCATCGGGGTGGGGTTTGGCATACGGGACGCACAATCCGCCCGGATCATTTCCGAACAAGCTGATGCCGTCGTAGTGGGAAGCCGTATTGTTGAAGAAATCGAGCAATCTTCAGCCGAAAATTTACTGAGCAACGTGGGTAAATTTGTGCAGTCCTTGCGTCATGCCATCGATGGCATAAAAACGGATAATTCTTTGATGGAAATCGATTCATGAGCTGGTTTCACAGTATTATTCCTCCCAAAATAAAGCGCAAAGAAAATGGCGAAAAGAAAGTCGTGCCGGAAGGGTTGTGGAGCAAATGCGACTCTTGTGAAGCGGTGCTTTATTACACTGATCTTGCAAAGAATCTCAATGTTTGCCCGAAATGCGGGCATCACAATAGGATCTCTGCACGGCAGCGACTTGAGCTGTTGCTTGACCCGGCAGATCGTCTCGAGCTCGGGGCCGAAATCCTGCCCCAGGATCCCTTAAAATTCCGCGACAACAAACGCTATACGGACAGACTGTCTCAAGCCACTGCGAGTACAAACGAGACCGACTCGCTCATTGCCATGCGCGGCCATATCAAATCAGTGCCCGTCGTGACCGCGGTTTTTGAATTTGGATTCATGGGTGGCTCGATGGGCTCGGTCGTTGGCGAACGCTTTGTACGCGCAGTCGAGACAAGTATCACGCACCATCTTCCTTTTATCTGCTTTAGCGCAAGTGGCGGGGCACGCATGCAGGAAGGCCTGTTCTCGCTTATGCAAATGGCGAAAACCACGGCGGTACTGGGGCAACTGAGCAAAGCGCGTTTGCCGTTTATTTCTGTATTGACCGATCCCACGATGGGAGGCGTTTCTGCCAGTTTTGCCTTTATTGGCGACGTCGTCATTGCGGAGCCGGGCGCGTTGATCGGTTTTGCCGGTCCGCGTGTGATCGAGCAGACCGTCCGGCAGACATTGCCAAATGGCTTTCAGAGAGCGGAATTTTTACTGGAGCATGGTGCGATCGATCTGATTATCGATCGCCGGGCCATGCGGGATCGCTTGGCAAATTTGTGCACTTTACTGATGCGCCTGCCAGTCCCCGTAACCCAACCGGCCTTTACCGCAGAATCTTGACCGGGATGGGTGTTTGCGCTGGTTTTTAGTCCCGCCATGCGCCATCATGCTTTATCTTTTTGATCCATGCCTGTAGTTCTTTCTGACAACGGTCAACTGAGGCTTTCAGGTTGAATTGCCGATATAGTCCACACCATAGCGAATCATGGCCGCACAGTCAATGACACTGGATAACTGGCTGGACTATCTTGGCCAGCTCCATCCCAAAACCATCGATATGGGATTGGAACGGGTAAAAAACGTGCGGGAGGTAGCCGGCCTGACGCCGGGTTTTCCTGTCATCACCGTCGGCGGCACAAACGGCAAGGGTTCGGTGTGCGCCATGCTCGCTTCGATACTCGGATACGCGGGGTATCGTGTCGGTTGTTATACCTCACCGCATCTCGTGCGCTACCAGGAGCGGATACGTATCGATCAACGGGAAATTTCAGATCATCTTTTATGTTCTGCTTTCGATCGCATCGAAACGGCACGCAAATCGAGTCAAACGTCTTTAACCTATTTCGAGTTTGGCACACTGGCAGCAATGCTGCTGTTCATCCAGTCCAAGGTGGATGTTGCGATCATGGAAGTGGGGTTGGGCGGGCGGCTGGATGCTGTCAATGTATTTGATCCTGACTGTGCGGTCTTGACCAGCATTGATATGGATCACATGGAATATCTCGGGACTACCCGTGAAGCCATTGGTTTGGAGAAAATCGGAATCTTCAGAGCCAGCAGGCCTGCGGTTTGTGCCGAACCGGACATACCGCCAGGTGTGCGTCAGCAAATGTTAGCCATGGGCGCCAGGCTTGCATGCATTCACGAGCATTTTGACTACAAGAAAATTGATGCTGTGCAATGGCATTACCAAGGCCCCGATGGGGGGGGGATCAATCTGCCTTTGCCCGCTTTGAGGGGCGCTTGTCAATTGCAGAATGCCAGCGCTGCCTTGGCCACACTGGATGCCTTGCGTGGCAGGCTGCCCGTGCCTATGAATGCCATCCGAAGAGGGCTGCTTGAAGTCACCTTGCCGGGAAGATTTCAGGTATTGCCCGGTAAACCAATGACCATACTGGATGTCGCGCATAATCCGGCGGCAGCGCGCGAGCTGGCAGGTAATCTCAGTGCCTTGCCGGCTTCGGGGCAGACTTATGCCATTGTGGCAATGTTGCAAGATAAGGATATGGTCGCGACGATTCAGGCACTCAGAGGGCGTATAGATCGTTGGCTGGTGGCGGGATTGCAAGTGCAGCGGGGCGCTACAAAGGCTCAAATGGCGCAAGCGCTTGAGGACGCGGGCGTTGCGGGGCCAGAAGCTGTGCGTGCATTTCCGGATGTGCGCAGTGCCTACTCATATGCGCGCGAACAAGCGCATGATAATGATAGAATATGCGTTTTTGGATCTTTCCATACCGTCGGTGCCGTCATGGAAGATCAGGGCATGTCGAATTCTTGAAAATGAATAGGTAATTATAAATGGTCAGAGATATCAGTGAAGAAGAGGTCCTGCTGAGGAAACGCGCTAGACGACGCCTGATAGGTGCGATTACACTTGTCGTTCTGGCGATAGTCATTTTACCTATGATCCTGGATGATGAGCCCAAACCGGAGCAGCAGGAAATCGACATTCTAATTCCCTCTGAAAATCTGGTGGATGATGCTTACCCCTGGATGCTGCCAGAAGAGGATAAGTCCTTGACCGAGGATACGGTCATTGCACCTGAACTGGACAAGCCGTTACCATTCACCGATCCGGATTTTCCTGAAGTGACGGATATCCCGCCCAGCCAGTATCCTGCTGCCGGGGGAGTGCCGGTACCAGCCAGAAAGCCCTCGCTGATGCGGCCAGCCAATCGAGATCAAGTTGCCAAGGAAACTGCCGTAAGAAAACCTGAGGGCACATTTGTCATACAACTGGGTGCATTTTCTGATGTTTCCAAAGCGCAACAGCAGCAGCAAAATCTCATTGCCAATGGCATCAGTGCTTATACTGAAACAATCAAGATCGGTAATAATGAAATGACCCGGGTACGCATTGGCCCGTTTCCCACACGCGAAGTGGCCGAGACTGAACACGAGCGATTGAAGTCAATCGGTTTAAGCGGTGTCATCACGAGCAAATAGATGACGGCTTTCGACTATTTTGTGCTGGGTATAGTATCTATTTCAGCACTACTGAGCATAACGCGCGGCCTGGTGCGCGAAGTTGTATCGCTGCTGGCCTGGGTGATCGCTTTCTTTGTTGCAAGCCGTTATTCGGTCGAGATAGAACCCTTTCTGGCTGATTTTGTTGAGGATCCGTCCATTCGAATGCTGTCGGCATTTGTCGTGACATTTTTTGTCGTACTCCTGGTGTCCATGCTGGGTGCCCAGTTGTTGTCAACCTTGGTAAGAAGCGTGGGGCTTGGCCTCATAGACAGAATGCTGGGCGCTGCGTTCGGATTCGCGCGCGGATTGGTCATCGTTTTGTTCCTGGTATTAGCCGCCGGCTTTACGCCATTACCTCAACAGCCCTTTTGGCAGGAGGCGGTGCTGAGCGAGCCACTGGAAATCATGGCCGCTGATATCGTTCCCTGGTTGCCCCAGGAATTCAGGGATCTTGTTGTTTTTGGTAGATAACCCGTTTGGGGTCGTTTGATTCACATCCATGCATGTGAATAATATTGGTAGCTTCTCAATTCTCTTGTAATCCACTTTTTTCAGCGAGCTCGCTATGTGTGGAATTCTAGGTGTAGTAGCCCGGTCACCTGCAAATCAATTGCTTTATGATGGCCTTCTAATGTTGCAGCATCGCGGTCAGGATGCTGCCGGTATCGTAACCGCCCAAGGCAATAGCTTCCATATGCACAAAGGCTTGGGCATGGTACGGGATGTTTTTCGTACCCGCAACATGCGGGCCTTGTTGGGTCATATGGGGATAGGCCATGTGCGCTATCCGACGGCAGGCTCTTCCTCTTCGCCCGCCGAAGCGCAACCGTTTTATGTCAATTCACCTTTTGGGATTGTGTTGGCGCATAACGGCAATCTGACCAATGCCGATACACTCAATCATGAGTTATTCATTGCCGATCGCCGTCATGTCAATACACATTCCGATTCCGAGGTGTTATTGAATGTATTGGCGCACGAGTTGCAGGAACGCGCAGCCGGCTATCAACTGGATCCCGCGGCAATTTTTTCGGCAGTCTCGGGGGTGCATGAACGCTGTCAGGGGGCTTATGCGGTTATCGCCATGATTGCCGGTTATGGATTGCTGGCCTTCCGTGATCCATACGGCATTCGGCCATTGGTATTCGGTTCTATCGAAACAGACGCTGGTACGGAATATATGGTGGCATCAGAAAGTGTTGCGCTCGACACGCTTGGATTCCGTCTGATACGGGATGTTGCGCCAGGCGAGGCCATTTTCATCGATGTAGAGGGGAATTTCTACAACCAGCAGTGTGCCGCCCATTCCAGTTTGAATCCGTGTATTTTCGAGTATGTTTATTTAGCGCGGCCCGATTCCATGATGGACGAGATTTCCGTGTACGAAACCCGTCTCAACATGGGGATCAATCTGGCTGACAAAATCAGTACTTCGATGCGGCATTTGAATATCGATGTGGTTATCCCGATTCCCGAATCGAGTCGTCCAAGCGCCCTGCAGCTGGCCAACCGCTTGGGTATCGACTTCCGGGAGGGATTCGTCAAGAACCGTTATGTTGGCAGAACCTTTATCATGCCCGGTCAGCAACATCGGCGTAAATCGGTCCGGCAGAAACTGAATGCGATTGAAATGGAATTTCGGGGCAAGAATGTCTTGTTGGTCGATGATTCCATCGTGCGCGGCACGACCAGCCGCGAGATTGTGCAAATGGCACAGGAAGCAGGGGCCAATAAAATTTATTTTGCTTCAGCTGCGCCACCGGTGCGTTATCCCAATGTATACGGGATTGATATGCCCACTCGCCAGGAGCTGATTGCAACAGACCGTTCCGACGAGGAAATTTGCCTGGAAATCGGGGCAGATTACCTGGTCTATCAAGAACTGGATGCGCTCAAACAGGCGATTGCCAGTGTCAATCTGCAAGTCGGTGATTTTGAGACTTCCTGCTTTGATGGGCGCTACATTGCGGGGAATGTCACCCAAGAATACCTATACAAAATTGAATCACAGCGCAACGCCGGCAGCCAGTCACAAACCGGGCGTGCGACCCAGCTCGACTTGAGCCTGTTGCCGATAGACTGATTTTTGAAGAACCTCCATGACCAGCGATTTTGATATCGAGACTTTGGCAATTCATGCCGGCATACACCGCAGTCAATTAAACGAACATTCGGAACCCTTATATTTAACTTCGAGTTTCGTGTTTGATAGCGCCGCACAGGCTGCGGCGCGTTTCTCCGGCGAAGAGCCCGGCAACATTTATTCGCGCTTCACCAATCCAACCGTGACTGTCATGCAAGAGCGGCTGGCTGCTCTGGAGGGTGCGGAAGCTTGTATCGCAACCGCTTCCGGGATGTCTGCCATCCTGGCTTGTGTGATGGGGCTGTTATCGGCCGGAGACCATGTTGTCGCTTCACGCAGTTTGTTTGGTTCGACCGTCAATCTTTTCACCAACATTCTCAATCGTTTCAAAATCGAAACGACTTTTGTCTCCGCTACGGATCCTGGAGAATGGCAGGCGGCCATTAACCCCAATACCAGAATGTTTTTTCTGGAGACACCTTCCAATCCATTGACCGAAATTTCGGATATTGCAGCACTGGCTGCAATCGCCCATCAAAATAAAGCGTGGCTGGTGGTCGATAACTGCTTCTGCACACCAGCCTTGCAGCAGCCATTGAAATTGGGAGCAGACCTGGTGATTCATTCCGCCACCAAATACCTGGATGGACAGGGCAGGGTGCTCGGCGGCGCGGTACTGGGCAAACGCGATTTAATCATGGAAGGTGGCATATTCGGTTTTCTGCGCACGGCAGGGCCCACGCTGAGTGCGTTTAATGCATGGGTGATCCTGAAAGGCCTGGAAACCCTGAGTATCAGAATGCAGGCACATTCCGCCCATGCACTGGAAATTGCCCAATGGCTGGAAGCACATCCTAACGTGACGCGCGTCTTTTATCCTGGCTTGCCCTCGCATCCGCAACATAGACTTGCCATGCAGCAGCAGAAAACCGGTGGCGGTATCGTTTCATTTGAAGTGAAGGGGGGCAGGGACATGGCCTGGCGTGTGGTCGATGCGACCAAGTTGTTATCGATTACAGCCAATCTTGGCGATACCAAGAGCACACTCACCCATCCAGCGACCACGACACATGGCCGCATCAGTCAGGAAGCGCGTGATGCTGCCGGCATCAGCGATGGGCTATTGCGGATTGCGGTTGGACTGGAAGCCCCGGTGGATATCAAAACGGATCTGGCACGCGGATTGGGCTAGTACTCCGTTCCGCCAAACCGCTTACATAAAATCGCGCCTTCGCCTGTCATGCGTTGTTGCAAATCATCGCCATAGCTACGGCTATGACTGCGGTTTGCGCCTAGCCTGGCAGGCGAATCCATCGATTTCATTTGTAAGCTAATTGACGGAACGGAGTACAGGAGGCTGTCCAAGAATAGACTGATCTACTGCGGACGAGCCTGATTGGCCGGATTTTACGATCCTTTTCGTTAAATAGAACGACTATTCGCCTCAAATGATCGAAAAATCCAACTCAATCAGCCTCGCCCTCGCTACGATCGCTATTCTCGGACAGCCTCCTAGGCCGATTCTGGCCACCTTGGTTTCATAGTTTCCAGCCTGTCTGGAAAGCTCTAGTGTCCGGGTCCTTCAGTTCTGCATGATTGCGTGCAGCGTCGCCTGATAGGCTGGGTTGCCGGCATCCAGGGCGATGGCTCTGCGAGCAGCTGCGGCTGCCTCGCTGCCGAGTCCCTGGGCGGCAAGTGCATGGGCGAGGTTATTCCAGGCAGCGGCATAGGCAGCATCGATCTGTATGACTGTACGAAAGGCGGCGGCGGCTTGTTCAAAGCGCTCTTGCTTGTATTCCGTATTGCCTATCCCCATGCGAGCAATCTTACTTTCGGGCCAGCGCTGGATAATGGCCTGATAGGCTGTGATCGCAGCTGTGTAATGTGCCGCACGTTCCAACCCGGCGGCCGCTTTCAGTGCCGCAATTTCCGTGCTTGTTGCCGGCAAGTGATCGGGTGCTGTAATGGTAACCGCCCAAGCCCCCGCGCGCTGCCAGGTCTGCTCAAAGGCATGCAAATCAGTCGTGCGATAAGGTGTGAGCCCGGAGTGCAACACCAGATTTTCGTGAGTCAGGTCATAACCCACTGCCACTGAAAAATGCCACTGTGGCCAGATTTTCAGACCCAGATTCTGGAATACCATAACTGGATTGCCTGCTGAAATTTCAGTCAGGATATCGTTCAGGGTATCAACGGTGATTGCCAGAGCGCCATGGCGTCTCGCACTAGCCAATACATCCTGAGTGAGCGTGCCTTGCCGACCGGGCGTAAAAACCTGGGAAGCTATTTGCTCCTGCCCGGTTGGCATGCCTGCCCAGGTTAGCATCATGGCAAGTGCTGCCGGACCGCAGTAATACGCCTCTTGCGGATAGAACGGCACATTCGCAATTACCGCCTGCTTGGCCAGTCCCGTTGGCTGTTCCAGCGCCAATCTGGTTTGCGGTGCGGTACAGCCGCTCAGCAGAATCATCAGCAGGCTGCATTGCAGGCCCGTGTGCAGTTTCAAGTTGATCGGCCTCAGTTGGACCCATTGGCATAGGCGTAGCTTAGCGAGCATGGCCAGCCGACATGGCGAGAAATGGCGATCCCATTTCAGAACGTTGCCACGCAGCCATTGCATTGCGGCCCGCCTAGGAGGTTGTCCGAGAATGGCGATCGTAGCGAGGGCGAGGCTGGTTGAGTTGGATTTTTCGATCATTTGAGGCGAATAGTCGTTCTATTTAGCGAAAAGGATCGTAAAATCCGGCCAACCAGGCTCGTCTGCAGTAGATCAGTCTATTCTCGGACAGCCTCCTAGTCATACAGGCAAAGCCATTGCGTTATGCTGCCGGGACAGACCCAAACTGAGGCAACGACAGGTTTGAGGCTTTATCTTGCGCACTTGGTGAAGTTGAAGAAGGTGGTGAGACAAAGCAAATCGGTGATAAGCAAAATAATGAATACCCCGACCAGGGCGCCAACGATAGGGCCAATAGCGCCTTCCCCAGCGGGCAGGGCATGAATCTGTCCGGCTACCAGCTGTATTTCACTATCCGAGAAACTATTGATACGGGCCAGCGCCTCATCCGGGTCCACACCCAGAGCGGTCATTTCATCACGCACATCCTCGCGCGACATAAATTCGTGGACCCGCGCACGTTCTGTCGCAAGAATATTGTCTTCAATTAGCTGATCCGTGCTGATATGGCTGGCGGCAAAACCGGCCATGGGAAAACTGGTGAGGATGAGACTCAGCATCAAGGGTAATGCGAGTGCAACACGAATGCGATGAAAAAAACGCATGAAATATCTCTCCTTTTTTGGTTTTGAATGTGGGTAATTAGAGCGGGATCACAATTTTGTAATTCAGATCATGCTGAGGGGCATGACCGGTAACATTTACTTTGTACGAATATGTTTAGTGGTCAATTAAGGCAGTCGGAATTATATAGCGTGCATGCACTCTACCGAATAGAGATAACGACTTACTGTCTTGGCCGCGCACCTGCATGATAGAATAAATCATTGCAGTAGCCAGAGCATAGCATGACAACATGCACTACAATACTGTCCAGCCAATGTCTCATGTCAGCCATGCCAGGCAGGACGCGCTGATCAAATCGACCCTAATAATCAAGGGTACCTCTAAAAATTCAGCGTTTTAAACGAGGCGAGAACAAAAAATGATGACGCAGCATATGATGGATATGTAAGGGACATTTTTTGTGAACAACGGCGTATTGTGACGAAATATGGATTTTTAGAGGTGCCCTAAAGTAATTTGATATGTATCCAGGTTGCGCTTCTTCAGGCTGCTGTTGCTGCCGATCATCCAATATATCCCATGAAGAATAATTACCTTGAAAAAATACTCACTGCCCGTGTCTACGATGTCGCCATAGAAACGCCATTGGATCGGGCGGCATCTTTGTCGTCACGCATGCATAACCGAATTTTTCTCAAAAGAGAAGACATGCAGCAAGTATTTTCCTTCAAGCTGCGGGGGGCCTACAACAAGATGGCGAAAATCCCCCCAGATATGCTCCAGCATGGCGTGATCGCTGCCTCAGCCGGTAATCATGCCCAAGGCGTGGCATTGGCTGCGGGCAAACTCGGCTGTTCAGCCACGATTGTCATGCCGGCAACCACGCCCCAGATCAAGATCAATGCTGTGATGGCATTGGGCGCGACGGTTCTGCTACATGGTGATTCCTACAATGATGCGTATGAGTACGCATTGAAGCTGACAAAAAAGGAAGATGCAACCTTTGTCCATCCCTATGATGATCCGGAGGTCATTGCTGGGCAGGGGACGATAGGGATGGAGATCCTGCGTCAGCATACAGGCAAGATCCATGCAATTTTTGTGCCGATTGGCGGGGGGGGGCTGATTGCCGGCATTGCATCCTATGTAAAACGGCTCGATCCCAATATTAAGATCATAGGTGTCGAGCCAGTTGATTCCGACGCGATGCACCGTTCCCTGAAAAACAAAAGGCGCGTGAAACTGTCGCAAGTCGGATTGTTTGCCGATGGTGTCGCGGTCCGGATGGTAGGTAAGGAAACCTTTCGCATATGCCGGGAACTGGTCGATGAAATATTGCTGGTCGATTCCGACGCGATCTGTGCGGCCATCAAGGACATTTTTGAAGATACCCGTGCCATCGTTGAGCCTTCCGGTGCACTGTCCGTTGCTGGGTTGAAAGCTTATGTCGAGCGGGAAAACATACAGCATGAAACGCTGGTCGCGGTGGCCTCAGGCGCCAACATGAATTTTGACCGGTTACGCCATATTTCCGAGCGTGCGGAGCTCGGCGAGCAAAGGGAAGCGGTCGTGGCCGTCACGATTCCCGAACAACCCGGCAGTTTCAAAAAGTTTTGCAGCCTGCTGGGCGCCCGCAGCATTACAGAATTCAATTACCGTTATGCCGATCCCAAGGAAGCCCATGTCTTTGTCGGTATATCAGTGCGTAACCGCGAAGAAGCTTTGCATTTAATCCAGAGTCTGCGGGATAACGGTCTGCGTACCGAAGACATGACGGCTAACGAGATGGCGAAGTTACATATCCGTCATATGGTGGGTGGCCGCTCCCGGGATGTCAAGCATGAGATCCTGTATCGTTTTGAGTTCCCGGACAGACCGGGCGCACTCATGAATTTTCTGAATCATATGAGCCACCATTGGAACATCAGCTTGTTCCATTACCGCAATCATGGCGCAGATTTTGGCCGCGTGCTGGTCGGGATGGAAGTGCCGCCAAATGAAAAACATGAATTCAGGGATTTCCTTGACAAGCTGGGCTATCGCTACTGGGAAGAAAGCACCAACCCAGCCTATAAACTTTTTCTCGGTTGACAGCCTACTAGGCTCGTATCAAGTCTGCTGCATGCCGCGAGCGGGCGGTTTCAATAAAACGGAACCGATCAACCCGCTTTGCTTCATGCCGTGCCCGCAGTCATGCTCCCTCTTTTTCTGGAACGAACAGACAGAATACCTCGCTTGCTGCCAAAAATCTGATTTTGCTATCGCTGCAAAATACCGATAAGCGCTGTTTTTACGAACTTCTTTGCATTTTTGTTTCCAGTGTTCTGCGATTACCCTATCGTGGTGTCTGGATATGTCAATATAATTTTTATGCATCCAATTGCCGCTATCTGGCTGGCTGCACACCATGGCAGCCGTCTGGCCCGTAAACTAACGCGTACTCATCTGCTTGGCCATGATGACCTGGTGCAACGGTCTACGTCCGTTCCAGCTGATTGTTCAATGTGGAATACGCATTATCAATCTCAAGATTTAGGAAAGCCGTTCAATGAATACTGAGACCAAAATCGATATAGCTTCCGTCGTCGGCATTAGAGAAGCGATGGCACAGATTTTTCGCCTGATTTACCGCCACCTGGAGTCCTATACCAGTAATCCTGCTGATAGCCAGCAAATCGAAAATTGTCATTATTACACCCATCAACTCAAGGCTATGCTGGAAATGCTGGGATTGGGCGGGATTGCATTTGTGAGTCAGAACCTGGAAGCCTTGCTCAAGTCCCTATGCGAACAAAAGATAGCGTCACAGCCGGATACGCTTCATGTGGTCAGACAATCCTTGCGATCGATAGAGCGTTATTTGAATGCATTGGTGGATGGCGAGGAGGATAATCCTGCCAAACTGTTTCCCGTCTATCGTAAGATCATGCAGGCGCAGGGGCTGGAAGAGGTTTCCGCAAGCGATTTGTTTTTCCCTAGCATGCGTGAATCACTGCCGCTCACACCGGCATCATCCGATCTTGATGCGCCTGCCAGGCAAACGGCTGCCCGGCAGGCGCGCACGTTATTCCAGACAGGCTTGGTCAATTGGTTGCGGGATTCGAGCAACAAGCAAAGCCTGCAGCAAATGATCGATGCTGTACGCATGATCGAGCAACTGCCGGCGCCAATCGAGCAAAGAGCTTTTTGGTGGATTTCTACCGGTTTTCTGGACAGCCTGCTGCATCAAGAACAGAGTGTTGATCATTCCATCCGCCGGCTCTGTGGAAAAATTGAGCAGGAAATCAGGCGACTCAATAACGAAGCGCACACCGTTGCCGATCAGTTGACCAGGGAGCTCCTGTATCGCGTCGCACGCTGTCAGCCAGTGAGTGAACGATTGCAGGAAATCAATCGCGTCTATGATTGGCAGCAATTGCTGTCTTCATTCGATAATTTAGACCCGCTGGCGGAAATCGCGGAGGATGACCTGGCGTTGCCGGAGTCTGAATTAGAGGCCATGCGTGCCTTGTTGAGTGATATGGCCGACCGCTGGTACCGATTTAGCTTCGAAGAAGCGGATGATCGGACCACTTTAACGGCCTTGTCCGAGCAATTCCAGGTACTGGCTGCTAAGTCGAATTGTCCGACGCTGGAAACATTGGCCGGAGCGGTACATAACGCTTGGTCCGGATTGAGCATGCCAGTAGCCGGCGAGGACGACAGTATTCTGCTGGTGATAACTGATAGTCTGGCATTGATAGAAAATATGCTGGAAACTATTCAGCAGCTTCCCCCAGAGCTGTCATCAAAGGCAGCGTCACTTGCTGACCGCATACATGCGTTAATGGCTGGTGAAGCAGTGGCGTCACCCTTGGCCGATGCGCCTGAAACGCATCAGGACATGGATGCGGCGCAAGCGTTGATGCAGCAGGCCACACAGGAAATACGCGCCAATCTGACGCAAATAGAAGACATTCTCGAGCGATTTTTTATCGATGCCGGGGCTCTCGATGATTTGTCTATGCTGCCACGGTTATTTACGCAGATTGGCGGCATGTTGGCCATGCTCGAGCTCGATCGTGCCGGCATCTTGCTCGATTTATGCCATGGCCAGGTCAAAAAACTGATGAATTCGGCTCACTCAGCCCATTCTGGCGAACAAACTTTGCTGGCCGATGCGCTCAGTAGTTTTGGTTTCTACATTGAAACGCTCGGAAATCCTCAACCGGATAGGGAAGCACTGGTTGAAGCTGCCATCAGCATGTTTGATCAGCCCCCAGCCGATGAAGCGCTTGATGCAGGCAGCGAGCCTCTCCCGCAATCAACCGCTGCCTCCCCGGAAAGCAGTGAGCCCATGATCGATACAGACTTGCTGACAATCTTTCTCGATGAATGCAATGACGTACTGGCCAGCATCGCCGAGCATTTACAGGCATCCCGCCACGATCCTGCCGACATGGAAGCGCTGGCTGCCATCCGGCAAGGCTTCCATACTCTGAAGGAAAGCAGCCGTATGGTAGCACTACCGGATCTGGGTGAAGTTGCCTGGCGCATCGAACAACTCATGAACCGCTGGTTGGGTGAGCAAGCACCCGCAACCGATTGCCTGTTGGCACTGCTGGAAGACAGCCATCAGTATTTTGGCGTCTGGTGTGCGCACCTTGCCAAAAATGGGGAAGTCGAAATCGAGGCCGCTGCCTTGATCGAGCGCATCAGAAACATCATGCATGGAGCCAGTGAACCCTCCGCCAGCGTTCCAGCTGACGATAGTTTGTGCCAACCAGTCATGGAAGTGAAACAAGATCAATCTCAGTTGTTGGATGAAGCGGCCGCAAACCGCGTGACAGAAGCAGTCAACGAGAATCTATTATCTGATCCTGGTAATGAATCGATAGATCCAGAGGCTCAAACACCGATCGGAGAAACAATCGAATCCGGATCCCATCAGGCCGATGTGCAAACTATTCCGGCTGTGCCTGCCTGCAATCTGCCTGAAGCGATTGAGACCGGCGGACACACCCCCATTTTGCAGGTCGAAGCCGAGTTGATTGACTGTCTGGTGGACGACGCGAGTGAGGCAAGTGTGGCCCGTTCACAAGTTGAGAAACAACTATATGGCTTTGAGCAACAGCTGCAGCATCTGGGAAAAAGTATCCACCGCATGCGTGAACGCCTGCATGCAGCAGAAACAGGAGCGGATAGTCATTCGCCCGGCACGCCCTCATCGTCAACGGACAATCCGATCCCGGCAGAAACCGGGCAGCCAGATCATTCGATACACTTGCAGCAGTTAACCCAGCAGCTGGAGACGGATCTGGACGAGCTGCTGAGGGCCCATCAAAACCTGCTGACAACCCAGCAGGCTGCTCAGTCGGCATTGGACCAGCAAGTGCATCTGAATTACCAGTTGCAGCAGACACTGGACAACATACGCTTCAAGCCGTTCTCGTATTTGTGCGCACAGCTGCAGCAAGTCGTCAGCGAAAGCGCTCGAGATACGAACAGACAGATCAATTTCATCATCCAGGGAGAAGATCTGGCAATTGAGCAGAGGATGCTTGAGACGATCAGAGCGCCACTCACGCATGTGCTGCAGGGCGTTCTGCAACATGGGGCCGAATCAGCCGATGAACCACGCCAGGCTGGCAGACTGGGAACCGGTCAGATCACGTTCAATCTGCGCCAGGAAGCCAACGGTGTCGTCATTACATTGTCAGCTGACGGCATTGAGCCGGCTGGCGAGCACTTTCACCGGAATGAGAAGGTACATCAGCCTGAATTGACTGACCCGGATGAAGCGCACGATGCAGGGGATGGCCTGGATGATTTCAAGCATACGCTGGCAGCAATCGGTGCCAGCATTACCATCACTTCGGATCAAAACCGCAGAACCACCTGTACATTGCGTCTGCCAGCACTTCAGACCGTTACGCGCACCTGGATCACCAGCGTGGCTGGCAGCACATACGGCATTCCGGCGTCACTCGTGACGCAGGTTCTGGAAATGGATGATACGGCCTTGGCAACCGCCTATCAGGCCGGGAGCATTGATTGGCAAGGAGAAAGGTTTCCTGTAGCTTATCTCCCGAATCTACTGGGAGAAACCGATCTTGCTCCCGCGATCGAATGTTACCAGCGAATACTGTTGCTGCAATCCGGTCAAACCCGCCTGGCGGTTCATGCTGGCGAACTGGCCGGACGGTGCGAAATCATCATGAAAGATCTCGGTTCACAATTATCGCGTGTGCCCGGTTTGGCCGGTGCAGCCATGATAGGAGAAGACGTGACCATGCTGATTATCGATCCGCTCAAGCTGATGCAATACCGGCAAGCAAAAGAAGGTTCGCTCCTTGCGTTGTCATTCGCTCCAGCCGGTTCCAGCAAACCTCTACCGGAAAGTGTTGCGCAAGTTGTTGAGAGTGTGGACTGATTCGGAAACATGGGTCCGTTAAACAGTCAGCAAGACCGGGCATTCCACCCCCAAAACCGCAGTCGACTGCGGTTTTGGGGGTGGAAGCAGTTTGGAAACACTGAATGACTGTTTTTCTAAAACGATGGGCAACCTCTCCTGCTACCTGCCTGGCAAGGATGGCAGCGTACAAGGGTGCGCTTGCACACCATAAAAACCGATGACGGATGATTGCTGGGCGCATATTCAGCATCACGAGGCCGAGAATCGCGAAGCGAGATTTTTTCCGGCAACCGTAATTGCCCGTCGGCGACGATTGGCCATGCCAGGCCAAGTAGCTTATACTAAAAACACAGTGGTGCATGATGCCTGTTTCAGGCAAGCAAGATAGTCGTCTAGGAGGCTGTCCGAGAATAGCGATCGTAGCGAGGGCAAGGCTGGTTGAGTTGGATTTTTCGATCATTTGAGGCGAATAGTCGTTCTATTTAACGATAAGGATCGTAAAATCCGGCCAATCAGGCTCGTCCGCAGTAGATCAGTCTATTCTCGGACAGCCTCCTAGGATAAGTTGCATGCACCACACTGTTACTGAAAATAGTTCAGAGGCAGATTGGACTATTAAATTAATTTCTTCCAGAATGAGTCTGTCATTCAGCAGTATCCCTCGGTCGAAGTGCTGGATCGGTATCTGGGGAGATGTTGGATAGACCCAAATTGACCACTGGGTGACGCGGCAATTCGGAATGCGGGTTGCTGCATTGCCCCGTGACGGCGGTTTTATCCTGGATTCGCCGGTCGATGCTGATTTGAGTATTCTGCCGGGTGAATAGCTGGATTTCTCAAAAACATGCGACTTCCCCACCATGGGTGAGTTTGCGTTGTGGTGGATTGTGCAATTTTCAGGCACATGACTGCATTGCTGTTTCCTGGCATGATCATGTCGCAAGATTGCACCTTGTCCTGTGCCCCAATACCAAATATGTTATCCGCTTTGCTGAGGAACTGATGCTGACCTTGCGCATCTTTCCAGTAATTCCGTCAGGTTGATTGCCGAAACTGGGGTGCATGATGTGTGTCATGTAACAGATTTCATTCGCTGGAACCGGTTTAATGATTTTTGTGGGATTCCGTGATGCTATTTCAAACATTAGTCAGTATTGTCGCCTTATTTCTCAGTCTCATACTCCTGGTAATGGGCAACAACCTGTTAGGGACAGTGATTGCACTCAGGATGGAACTCGAAGGTTACCGGGCTGGCATCGCCGGGACGGTACTGGCTTTCTTTTCCATCGGCTTTGTTCTGGGCTCGCTTTCCGGGATACATGTGATTCGGCGAGTGGGTCATATTCGGGCTTTTGCGGTATTTGGCGCTGTCGCCGGTGCGGTCGCACTACTTCATTCCATCCATATCTCGGTTATCGGTTGGGGCGCGTTGCGTCTGGTCCTGGGTTTCTGTATTGCAGGATTGATGCTGATTACCGAGAGCTGGGCCAATACCCGCGCAACCACAGAAACCCGCGGCAAACTGCTGGCCACTTACATGGTACTGTTTTATCTGGCGGCTTCACTCGGTCAATTCTTGATTGGGTGGGGTGATCCGGCCACGCATCATTTATTTATTGTTGCGGCAATTCTGATTGTCGTGTCATTGATTCCATTGTCGCTTACGCGTTCCCCGGCGCCAGAACTGGAGGCAGGGGAACGGTTGGGGATACTGGAACTATGGCGAAAATCAGAGCTGGGTGTCGCAGGTGCCTTGTTCAGTGCCATCGCATTGAGCGCATTTGCTGCAATTGGACCCATCTTCGCCGTCCGGTCCGGGTTGGATGTCGGGCAAGTGGCGGCATTCATGGGGCTGGCCATTCTGGCTGCCATGTTTCTGCAGTGGCCAATCGGCCTTTTGTCGGATTTTGTACCCCGGCGCATATTGATTCTGGTGGTCATCGGCGGTTCAATTGCTGCCGGGCTGGTGGCCGCATGGCTGGGGGATCAATCGATACTCTGGCTATATCTGAGCGTATCACTGTTTTATGGGCTCGTTGCCTGTATCTATCCGTTGTGTCTAGCCCTGACGCATGACATGCTCGTTCACCATCAAATTGTTCCCGCCAGTGCGACCATGCTGTTTTCAGCGGGCCTGGGCAGCGTCATCGGGCCGGTACTGGGAGGATTCTCGGTCACCTGGCTGGGACCGCCGGGATTGTTTTTCCTGACAGCCGCTGCGTTATCCCTGTTATTGCTGTTAGGCATACGTTCTTCGTTGCGGGAACGAGACCCAACGGTCGAGGAACAGACCCACTGTGTGGGGGTGGCGCCCGTTTCAACCACAGTCATTCTGGAATTGGATCCACGGCAGGAAGATTTCGAGGCATACCAGGATTCTCATCCAGATCCGCTGGCAGCGGAAACAGCAGCTGATACAACAGCCGAAACGGTTGAAACGGTTGAAACGGCTGAAACAGCAGTTGAAACGGCAGTTGACCCAGTCGAATCAGATGACCGGAAATGAGCCTGACCTGAAGCGGTAGCATGCCTGATGCTGTTCGGCCTGATGAATTTCAGTGTGATTTCAGTGAATGCCAGCCAAATGTTGCCACTCATGATTGCCTGAAGGCCTGCCTGACTCTGACCGGCAGACGCACGGACAGAGTCAGGCCGCGCACCAGCAGAAAGATATGCAAGGCAAGCCACAGACCGGTGTTGGCAAAATCCCGCAGCAGCCACCATGCGATCAAATAGGCACTGAGCGAAACCAGCATCATCCGGCTCATCTCGCGCGACCAGGTTGCACCGATAAAGACACCATCCATCTGGAACGCCAGCACGCCGGTGAGCGGCAGCAAAGCAGCTAGCAGCAGATAGTGCGATGCTTCCATTCGTACTGATTCCAGCGTGGTCATCACTGCGATCAAGGCCTCACCAAACAGGCCAAAAGTCAGCGAGAGCAAAGCGGCCATGCACAAATTCCAAGCCAGGGTAAGCCGCAGGCTGCGCACAAAACCCGCGCGGTAATTGGCGCCGATGGCGCGACCGACCAGTTGCTCGGCAGAGGTTGCCAGCCCGTCAAGAAAATAACTGGCAATCATGAGGAAATTCATCAACACGGCATTTGCTGCCAGTGTTTGTTCACCCAGATCGGCCCCTTGAGCGGTAAAGAATGCGAAGGCGAAGAGCAGGGCGAAGGAGCGCAGCATGATATCGGCATTGAGATTGGCAAGGCGCCAGAGGGCAGCACGATCAAACAATCGTTTGCTGGATGGGCGCTCGCCCCCTGCAAGCAATCGATGGCAAATACTCAGGCCGAGCAACAGCGCGAGCAATTCGCTGATGACAGTGGCGGCCGCGACGCCCTCGATGCCGAATCCCAGCTGCAGACCCATCAGGAACGAGAGCACTATATTGGTGCCGTTGAGTACGATCTGCAGTAACAGTCCGGTTTTTGTCCGGCCCAGTCCAATCAGCCAGCCCAGCACCGCGTAATTGCCCAATGCCAGCGGCGCGCCAAACATGCGGATCTGCACGTATTGCTGGGTCGCTATGGCAACCTTGTCGCCAGGGTCCATCAGATAAAGACCAATCGCTAGCAGCAGCGGGGTCAGTGCCAGCAGGATCAGGCCGCAAGTCGCGCCAGTCATCAGGGAACGCAATAGCGTCGCCTGAATTTCAACTGCGTCGGCCCGGCCAAAAGCTTGGGCAGTTAGACCAGTCGTGCCAGAGCGCAAAAAATTGAAGGTTGTCAGCGCCAAATCAATCAGAATGGCGCCCACCGCCAATCCGCCGATCAGTGACGCCTCGCCCAATCTGCCAACCACGGCCGTATCGACCAGTCCCAGCAACGGCGTAGTCAGATAGGCGAGCGTCATCGGCACGGCCAAATTGAAGACCATGCGATGGGTCACGGCAAAGGGATGAGTCGGGGAGGGCACTGACTATATTTTTGGGAATTTAATCTCGCATATGAGCAAGACCGTTGATACTCGGAAATAATTTCATCAAAATAGCCGCTATTTCAAGCAATTTTATCTGCATGGCTATTTTCTTGTCTGAATGGGTGCTGGGCTGGAAACGGTAAGATACGCTTGCGCACCATAATTTACTCATGAGAGCCAGTTTGAAAAAGCAGGTTCGCCATGCCATCCAGTCGTTCCTTGGTTTTTTCCCATTTCGGCATGACTTGTTCCATCAGCCGGTAGAACCGCTGGCTGTGGTTGTGCTCGGCGATATGGCAAAGCTCATGCAACAGTACGTAATCGATGCACTCTCGCGGCGCTTTCACCAAGTGAGGATTAAGAGTAATCCGCCCATTGGGCGAGCAGCTGCCCCATTGGGTATGCATGGTGCGTATCCGTAGCGGCGGGCGCTCAGTCACCCACAGTGCTTGTTCCAGCATGGCGTCGAGCCGTTTGGCAAATACGTCCTTGGCGCGGGCCTTGAACCAGTCAGTGAGCAGTTCCTGAACCTTCTCGGCGCGCTTGCGCCTGACAGTCACTTCTAGTTTGCCCCGCGTCAACTTAACACCCTGAATCTGGTCAGGGGCTTCCATCACCTTCAGCAGGTACTGCCTGCCCAAGTAATAATGGCTTTCACCACTGATGTATTGGCGTGGCGTGATGTGCGTCAGCTGTTTCCGAAAGTCCCGCAATTGCTCGTAGATCCAGCGTCCACGCTTTTTTACCGCAGCTAACACCGCATCGTTGCTGGTATCTTCCGGCGCAGATATCACTACGCGGCAATCAGGATGAACCTTGATCAGCACCTTGCCTGTGGCCAGCGGACGCCGTACGCGCTCGAAGGCGATGCACTCATCGCCGTAGCAAAAGCTCAGGGGCTGGCCTTGGGCGCGGATTAGCACATTCATCCCAATGACATGCCGCTCAAACCCACCCGGGTGATTTGTACGACCATTTCCACAATCTTCTTGGCCTGATCCATGCCGCCGCCGATGGCTTTGCATGCCTGGAACATGCGCGGCAGCAGTTTCTTGCGGATATCTGCTTCGATGTTCTGCGGGTTGATGGAGTTTTCAGCCACGGCGGTTTCAACTGCTTCGTCAATCTCAAAGGCCAGCTTCACCCACTTGTCCTGTGCCTGCTGATCGGTGATTGAGAGCGCTTCCGGCAGCACCTTTTTGAACACACCAAAGTAAGCCTGGGCATGGCGATGGCCGGCAAAGGCATCGGGGATGTCATGCAGGCGGCGCGCCTGCACCTGCTCTTCGAACGCGCGGAACAACAGGTATTGTTTCAGCGGATGGTCAAACAGCTTTTCCGCATCGATGATGGCCTGGCGCAGCAGTTTGGAGAAGGCTTCCTGCGCATAGGGGTCATCGCGCAGTTCCTGCTCGATCATGCGGGTGACGCGGGTTTTGATGATGTCGGTTTCGTTGCGGGTTTTCTCGTTGCGCCAATCTTTTGGCTGCTGCTTCTGGCCCATCTTGCCCACTTCATAGACGCCGTCCGGTTCTTTGACCCCCACGCCCACCACATGCTTATCCAGCAGTTTCTTCACCTGCTCGGCATAGGCGTCATAGTTCACCCGTTCACCGGCATCCTGCTGGACCAGCTGGCGCAGGCTAGAGAGCTGTTTCAGGGTTTCCTTGTAATGACGGCGGTCGTCATCACTGAAGACTTTATCTTCGAAGAAAGTGGCCGATTGCAGCGCCACTTTCAGGCAACTGGCAAAGGCAGTCAGGGCTTCGTAGAAATCTTCCCGAACTTTGAGATGCACATCGACCAGCTCCCCATCACGTTCCTCGATCTTCGGCACCAATACCTGGCGCAGTTGCTCGATGTCATTCCGGTTCTTTACGCTATCGAAAATGGCCCACAGCTGTTTGTAAAGCTGGGGCAGGCGCTTGTATTCGGTGCACATCTGACTGTAGAGGCCCGCGATGTCGTCGATCTCGTAGCCGCCCTGGGTGCGGGAAGCCAGATCTTGATATTTCTGAATCGTGGCATCCAGCTCGGCCAGAACGCCGCGATAGTCGATCAGCAAACCGAACTGTTTCTTCGGGTGCAGGCGGTTGACCCGGGCAATGGCCTGGATCAAATTGTGCGCTTTCAGTGGTTTGTCGATATAGAGCACGGTGTTTTTCGGCTCATCGAAACCGGTCAGCAGTTTGTCCACCACAATCAGCAGCTTCAGCGCGTCGTCGTTATCGAAACGCTCGATCAGGCGCTTGGTATAGGCCTGTTCATCCTGGCTGCCGACATTGTCCTTCCACCACTGGGTGACTTCCGGCGTGGCCGATTCATCCACGGCGGTATTGCCTTCACGGGTATCGGGCGGGCTCATCACCACGGCAGATTCAAACAAACCCGTTTCGTCCAGATACTTCTTGTACTTGATTGCCGCAGCCTTGCTGTCGCACGCGAGTTGGCCCTTCAAGCCTTCGTCAATGTTTTTCACGAAGTGGTTGGCAAGATCGAGCGCGATCAGGCGGATGCGATCATCCGCACCGTACACCTGACCTTTTTGGGCGAACTTACGCTTGAGGTCGGTCTTCTGCTCATCGGACAGCCCTTCGGTAATGCGCTCAAACCAGCTGTCGATGGCACGCGCGTTCACATCCAGATCAGGGATGCGCTCTTCATACAGCAGTGGCGTAACCGCCCGGTCCTCCACCGCGCGCTGCATGGTATAGGCGTGCACGATGGGGCCGAACTTGTTGGTGGTCTTGTCGTCCTTCAGCAGCGGCGTGCCGGTAAAGGCCACAAAGGCGGCATTGGGCAGCGCCTGCTTCATGCGGATATGGTTCTCACCGTCCTGGCTGCGGTGGCCTTCGTCGATCAGCACGATAATATCCGGGTTGGTGTTCACGCATGCCGGCAACTTGGTGGCGGTAATAAACTTCTGAATCAGCGAGAAGATGATCCGCTCGCTGCCTTTGCCAATCTGCTTGGCCAGGCGCTTGCCGGAAGTGGCCATCGCCGTTTCTTTATCCTTTTTGCCAGCTAGTTCGCCACCCGAGGCAAAAGTTCTGCTGAGCTGAGTTTCCAGGTCTACCCGGTCGGTCACCACCACAATGCGGCACTGTTTCAGGCTGTCGTGCAGGATCAATGCCTTGCTTAAAAACACCATCGTGAACGACTTACCCGATCCCGTGGTATGCCAGATGACGCCACCTTTTCTTGGCCGCGCAACCGGAAACGCGGGCCGCTGGCCCGCAAGTGCAGGCGAGTTGCCTGCGCTCCCGGTATCAAAAGTATTGATACGCTCAATCAGCCGTTTGATGCCAAATACCTGCTGATAACGGGCAACGATCTTGCCAATTTTTTTATCAAACAGGGTAAAGAAGCGGGTCATCTCCAGCAATCGGGCCGGGCTTAACAGGCTGATCAGCAGTTGATCCTGCCCGGTGACTGCCAGTTCACCACCCGCAATCAGGTTGTTGTACCAGTCAAGATCGGCAGCCGGACGATGGCTGAACAAGCTTGTTACCTGTGCGGGGGTTAATCGTTCGTTCTTAAGGGCAAACATTGCCGTGCCGGCAATATCCTCCTCACGCCAGGCGGCCCAAAATTTCTGGGGGGTGCCGCAGGTGCCGTAGCGGCCTTCATGGCCATTGATGGACAGCAGCAACTGGCTATAGACAAACAGCAACGGGATTTCATCATGGCGCTGGTTGCGCAGGCTTTGCGAAATCCCTTCGTCAATGGTCGGGCCTTTGTTGGCATGGCCATCGGGCCGCTTGGCCTCGATCACCACCAGCGGAATGCCATTCACAAAACAGACAATATCCGGCCGGCGGCTTTCCACGCCACCTGCGCGGGTCACGGTGAATTCTTCAGTGAATACAAAACTGTTGTTGGTCGGGTGCTGCCAGTCGATCAGCGCAATGGTCAGGCTGGCCTTTTTGCCATCGACAAACTCAGTCACGGAAATGCCGTACAGCAAGTGGTTATACAGCCGTTCATTGGCCGTCAGCAGACCCTCGTTCAGCGCCGGGCTGCAGACCTCGGCAATCAGGTTATCGATGGCTTTCTCCGACAGCGGATAACTTTTGCCGGCGAAGGTAAAGGTGCGCTTTTGTAGTTCGCTGCGCAGAATCTGGCGCAATACCACTTCATCCTGTTGGCCGCCACGGGCTGCCAGCGCCTGTTCAGGGGAGAGGAATGACCAGCCGAGGTTGGTCAACAACGTTAGCGCCGGCAGCTTGGTGCTGTATTCTTCCTGGAATCTGGGGGCGTATTGAGTCATTCGTTATCTATCTTCAACTCCTGATACTCGAGGTGCGTTCACATTAAAAAGGGCTGCCGCTTTGTGAATAGTCGTCCCACATCTCAGCTGCTGCCTGCTCTATCTCCAGGTATGACTTCGATACTAAAGGGGTTCTGATTGGGGCTGATGACTTATCCCAATCTAAGGTATTACCAATCTTATCTTTGCGACGCAGTTTAGAGCCGCCACCGAGACTCATTGAGAACAGATCCAGGAAGCGTCGAGGCCCCACACCGATAAACGGCTCGAAACTGACTAATTCGCTAGTATCACTACAAGAGTTTTCCAATTCCGATTTGAGCTGGATGGATTCAGAATGAAAATCCAATGCACGACTTTTCGGATAAGGCTCTACATAGACCACTCTTTTGATGCCGCTTGCGATGATGTGCTTAGCGCAATTATGGCAGGGAAAAGTTGTGCAGTAGAGTGTTGAGCCAGAGGTTGGTATACCGGTACGGCTACATGAAAGCAGCGCGTCCATTTCAGCGTGTACGACACGACCAAACTCGGTCAGGTCTGAGATTTTACTTTCTCTCAGCACCTTATGGAGCTCTATTTTGTTTTGGCCACCTATCAGGCCTTTTTCGAGGAGGCTTTGGGCTATTTCCTGAATAATTTCAGCCTGCGCCTGTTTGTTGGAATCGCCTTCTCTGGTGTAATCCTTGCCATCTGGATCATCTTCAATATTGCCTGTTGCTTCGTCGACTTCCGCCCAGTAGAGGCCGCCACCAGACTTGGGAACATCATTCGCACCCGTTGCAATGATCTGCTTTTCACGGCTAATCACGGCACCTACTTGCCGAGATAAATCGCCGGAGCGAACAGAGCTATTGAATGCCATAAACATCGCAAACTCATCGAATGTAGGGTTCTTATAAGGGTGTGAAAAAATCAATTCCAAAAAGCGCTGTAAACGGTTTTTAACTTGGTCGTTATTGCTGCCCAGGTTCAAAAAAAGTCGGCTAAGTGGTAGGTATCCCTGGTTTTTTGCCCATGATCGAAGCTTTCATCTTCGTCAATTCGAATCAGCTCGTTAGCCTGGGCCTGGGTCATCCCTTTATCGTCGGTCAAATGTTGGTGACGTCTTTTCTCATCCGCATGAATTCCGATTAAGTAGAAACCGTCTCCATACACTTTTCGCAGAAACTCGACTTCTCTGGGGTGTTTCAATGAATTGACAATGTATGCACACTTTGGATTGGATTCATTTCTTGAAGCTGAAATCTTTTTTGCGACACCAGTTGCCAAAATGGCGTTGTTTTTACTATTTTCTCGCAGTGTATCGCCAGCCTTCATATAATGCCTGATTCGTTCATACTCGCCCGTTCCTGAAAAGCCAAACAGACAGGACGATACTCGGATTTCTTGAACTGAGTATCCAAAACCTTTGAGGCGATCAGATAAAGGGTCTGTTACTCGCTTGTATTCAGTTCCAACCGCACTCACTATACCAATGACCAATTCTCCTTCGTTGATACCTGTCGTCAGGTATTGCCGCTCGATCGAAAGATTTTGGGGAGACATGGCAGTGGTTGGATGTGTATCCTGAGCGGAAGCTGAAACCTTAGGTGTCGTAATCGTAGCAGCTTCAGTTGGATATAGAAGTTTTGGAACTTCAGCCTCCAGTGTTGATTTTCCAGGATCCTTACCTTGAAAGCTGATAGAGCCGGTAGATTCGAACCAGTTCATCACACCATTGTTAAGCCGGAGAACCTTCTTGTTGGGTTGCGACTCATCCCATTGTCCGCCAAGCTTTGCCAGCTTGGCTTTGAGGTCTTCAAATGTGCCAGAAAACTTCAGTGCCATTACCGCCTCATTTCTTATCTTTAGGTGGATAGGGGTCGTTGCCGTAGCTGTTTCCTGCTCGGATTTTCCCGTCACCGCCGTGAACCTTGGTATCGGATTGCTGGTTACGTGCGATCTCTTCGGCGACCTCAATCGCTTCTTTCTGCGTTTTCGTTACTTTGGTGGCTTTTGAGTTACCCGCGCCTTTTACAGCCCAGCCGTCAGGGTGTCTAACCACGTGTTGGTTCTTACCTTTTGCCATTACGTAACCTCCTTATTTTCAAGTTTTACTCGGCGCTTACCCGTCAATAGCTGCTGCATCAGGGCTTTTTTCTCCAGCTTTAAGGCATCAAGCTTTTGTTGCAGGGTGATGATTTCATCCTCAGCGATGCGAAGTAATCTCCCAATCGCTTGTTGCTCATCAAAGTCTGGGTATGTGACAGATATGTTTCTGAAGGCATCTTGTGAGACCACATAACGCTGACCGCTACCATCGGCGAGTAAGTTTACTTGCTTTCTAAACTCAAGCGTTGTAAAGGCATATGCTTTGAAATTTAAATCCCATTGCTCACTAATCCTGAAGCGAACCACATGATAGCTGTAGCAGCAATTTGGAATATCTTCTACTGCCACTGCAGGAATACCTGCCTCGTTTCTGGTTTCCGAAGAAGGGGTAAAAAATACATCACCTTGAACGACATTACAGCCCACAACTTTACTTTCAGGTGCTGTAACCCAGTGGTTAAGTTCATTTGAGTAAATAAAGCTTCTCTTGAAAACATCTGTGAAATTTAACAGGCGCACAGGTGTTTCATCTTTTACTATTTTCTTATCCACACCGGCACTTTTGATCTCTCCAATTTGGCCAAGTCTAGCAGTCTTCCACGCCCCACTAAACCTAACCCCATTCTTGTCCAACAGGCGTTTTTTGCCGGTGAGCAATTGTTGCATCAGGGCTTTTTTCTGCTGCTGGCTGTTGGCGAGTAGTTGTTCGGTGGTGGTGATGGCCTTGTCCCAGGTGGACAGGATTTGGGCGATTTTCTTTTGTTCGGGAAGAGGAGGAAGGTTAATCAATATTTCCCCGCAATCTGGCACACGCATGTGTGCTACTGTTCCGCCGTTGCTAAAATCTTCAATCTGTTTTTGGCAAAACCGACTAGATAGTGTGTAAAAAAGATAGTAATTGTCGGCCTTTTCCCGCGCAGTTCGATACATCATTGTTCTCTGTCCTAAAAAGACACCATCATCATCTTCAAGGACACCTACTTCACCAACAGGGGCTTCACGAGTAAAAATTATATCGCCCCTTTGTGGAGCTCCACGGCGAAT
>NZ_JBEUDO010000025.1:0-44018 GCF_050584665.1 Nitrosomonas sp. ANs5 | reverse complement strand
GCCTTGGCTGGCAGGCCGGCGCGTGGTGTGACCAGGATGCGTCCTCTAGCCCATTCTTCATTGCTGCTTTGTTTGGCACGGGCATTGGTGGGAAGCTTTTCCTCGGCAAAATTATTTTGAGCGCGTTCGCTTGCGCTTGCGTGCGCAGGCGGTGCTGCATGGGAAAGGGTGAGTGTTGCTGCAAGGCTTGTCAGACCGGCCAGGGCGGCCATGCCGATAAACCGGCGTATTCCCAGCGTGTTTCCTGGATGGGTTGATGGTGTGCGTGTGTGGGTGAATGGATTAACGTTTTTATTATGGGTCATACCCCGAATTCCCTTATGAAGTAAAAAAGCCATGCGGATATAGCATGGCAGGTCTTTGTTAATTTTTAATGAAACTGATAAATTTTTAAGCAATAATCGTGCCAATTATTCATGTTATTGATTCAGCAGAACATTAACCATCTTGTGTCGTGCTTGAATCAATTCATGATGTCTCTAAATAGAGACGTAATTATAGTAATAGTAATTAAGTGTTTGTATTTAAATATTTAAATGTGTCGTTTTGAGGAGACGTTAATGCTGT
Organism: Nitrosomonas sp. ANs5; assembly: GCF_050584665.1. NCBI lineage: Bacteria > Pseudomonadati > Pseudomonadota > Betaproteobacteria > Nitrosomonadales > Nitrosomonadaceae > Nitrosomonas > Nitrosomonas sp. ANs5. The sequence goes on along the minus strand of NZ_JBEUDO010000025.1, from coordinate 43,451 downwards.
TGATCAATTGCCGCATAGTTTGAGATGGGATCGGAGTCGGCAATACGCACTGACTCGCTTGCCGTAACCACAAAAATAGTGTGGAATAGGTTCTATGGATAATGAAGAAAAATACAACATTGAAGTGAAAGTACGCACGGTTTACTTGCCGGATCAATCCGATCCGGGTGCTGAGCGGCATGTTTTTGCGTATACGATTACGATCAACAATACCGGCAGTGTCGCTTCCCGGCTCGTCAGCCGCCATTGGATCATTACCAGCGGTGATGGCAGTGTTCATGAAGTGCGGGGGCTGGGGGTGGTGGGGGAGCAGCCTATTCTGAAGCCGGGAGAGAGTTTTGAATACACCAGTGGCACGGCGATTTCCTCACCGGCGGGTTCCATGAAAGGCAGTTATCAGATGGTGGCCGAGGATGGCTTTCATTATTCGGTGGAGATTCCTGAATTCATATTGAGTGTGCCCAGAGTGCTGCATTGACTAGCAGATTCAAATATCAAACCGAGTATTTTTCTTGAGTATATCGATTTATGACCTTCGGCACGCTTTATCTGATTCCGGCGCCACTAGGCGAGGGCGATCTTGCCTGGATGCTGCCGGTGGGCGTGCAGCAACGCCTGGCTTCACTTGATCGTTTCATCGTTGAACATCCAAAAACCGCGAGGCATTTTCTGAAGCAGATTGATGGCCTGCAGCCATTGCAGGCCATCGAGTTGGAAGTGCTGAACGAGCATACGCGCGCCGCCGAGCTGGAGGCACTGCTGGCGCCGTTGCTTGCCGGGAACGATGTGGGCTTGTTGTCGGAGGCGGGCTGCCCCGGTGTGGCCGATCCTGGCGGCGGTTTGGTGAGATTGGCGCACCAGCGGCATATCCGTGTCGTCCCACTGGTGGGCCCCTCCTCGATTTTGCTGGCGTTGATGGCATCTGGCCTGAATGGGCAGCGCTTTTGTTTTCATGGCTATCTGCCGGTGGAGCAGGCGGCGCGTAACCAAAAAATTGTGCAGCTGGAAAAGGCATCGATCATGGCGGATGAAACCCAGATCTTTATCGAGACACCCTATCGGAACAAGCGTTTGCTCGAGGCGTTAATACAACAGTGCCATTCGGGTACGGATCTGTGCGTGGCCTGCCATTTGACGCTTGCAGATGAATACGTCGTCACGCGCACCATAGGCGAATGGCGGCAGGATTTGCCGGACCTGAACAAGAAGCCGGCCGTGTTTTTGCTGCATGGATGAGCAAGCAGTGAGGCGGACGGTGTCTGCAATCCAATGAGGCAGGGTGCATTCCATGCACCAAGCAGGTATTGAACGTGTGGTAGAGGCTGGATTTGTCGGGATGGTCGTTGATGGTATTTGCCGGTATGCAGGCGCATCCTGCGGTGGTTGCAGTCCAATGGAGTAGGGTGCGCAGGCGCACCGAATGCTGAGGAAATGCGCGATGAAGAGCTCATTATGCGTGAGAGGGTTGGCGGGATCCGGACACAAGCTGGTCGCTGCTGCTTTTTGGATGGTTGCCGTGCCTGGCTTGAGTTTTGGGCAATCTGAGGTGGATCGATTGACGGTGCGTTCGGGGGCGGTCTGGGTGAGCGGCGGCTGGCATGCTCATCATTATCCTTATCCTTCGCCTATTCTGGCTTATCCGGGCGTGCAATGGATGTATCCTTGTTTTCCCTTCGTTGATTGTCTGGTTTGGCAACAACATCATGGGTTGGACCGGCGCTGGCGGGAATTGCGCAAACAGCAACCTATCCCGGGGCAAGACGTATCACCCAGCTTTGCTGAAGAGTCGATGGAAGCTTGGCGCGCGGGCCTGCGACCGGCGCTGGAACCATTCCGGACCGATGAGCGTTATATTTTGCCCGAATTCCGCGGGCACAGCCTGGTTCGGCCAGAATATGAAGGGGTGGGCAGTGTGCGCCCCGAGTTCCCCGAGAATTAAACCTGAAAGGCTTGCCTTGCTGCATGAATGGGTGACTAGTACTACGTTCCTCCAAAACGCTTACATGAAATCGCGCCTTCGCCTGTCATGCGTTGTTGCAAATCCTCGCCATAGCTACGGCTATGGCTATGGCTATGACTGCGGTTTGCGCCTAGCCTGGCAGGCGAATCCATCGATTTCATTTGTAAGCTAATTGACGGAACGGAGTACTAGAGCCAATTCTTCCCTTTAAGAATATCCAGCATCAAGGCCAAGTTGATGTTGGGCTGGATCGCCGCGCCACTTTCGCGGCTCGCGAAACGGTAGGGTGCGCTCGCGCACCGTCAAACATCGGTCATTGCCAGCAAGTTGTCACATATGTAAAAAACGGTGCGCGAGCGCACCCTACCAAGCAGCCAGTTCCAACTCATGCCCGGATTCAACCTGACCTCTATTCGTGTGCATGGGTGTTCATTCGTGGTTGCTGTGGCAAGTCAGCGCAGAATGGCCACCTTCCCAACCCAACCACCGTCTTGGCGAGGCCCGCAGGGCCGTGGCCATCCAGACGCTTTTGGCGGCGAGGCATCGCCGCAATGGTTATGACATTGAAGAGCTGGGTCTGCAATAAAAATTTCCAAACAGCCTCCTAGGTAACTGCCAGCCGGTACGCCGATTCCATTCTGGATCGAGTGATTAACAGGATAAATCTTCGTTTGTTCCCTGCATCGATTTCCGGCAGTGTCTTCGATAATTCAGCCTTATCGAGAGGAGCCCGATATGGCAGAAGACAGCGATCTTGAACGTACCGAGCCCGCCTCTCCCAGGCGCCTGGAAAAGGCGCGGGAAGAGGGGCAGGTTGCGCGTTCGCAGGAGCTCACCACGTTTGCAGTTCTGATCGCGACGGCCGGAAGCTTGTGGTTTATCGGCTCGATTATCATGCACAAGCTGGCGGGCATCCTGGAAAGCGGCCTGTCGATGGAGCGGGCGTTTGCATATGATCCGGCGTTGCTTTTGCCGAGATTGTTCCAGCTGGCAGTCGATGGTTTGCTGGCCATCGCGCCGTTGCTGGCCTGGCTGGTCATTGTGGCTTTCTTTGCTCCGATGTTGCTCAGTGGATGGTTGTTCAGTTCCAAGGCGTTGATGCCGGATTTCAAGCGTATCAACCCGGTCAAGGGACTGCAGCGCATTTTTTCCGCGCGTGGTTTGATCGAGCTGGTTAAGGCAATCACTAAGACATTGGTCGTGGGCGGGGTGGCGGCCGGGGTGATGTGGTTTTACAAACAGCAGGTGCTTGATCTCATCAGTCTGCCGCTGATTGCGGGATTGACCGGCATGGGCAGGTTGATGGTGCTGGCCTTTATTCTGATCGTGGGTGCGATGGTGCTGATCGTGCTCATCGATGTGCCGTTCCAGCTCTGGAATCATGCGCGCCAGCTGCGGATGTCCAAGGAGGAGTTGCGCAAGGAATCCAAGGAAGAAGATGGCGATCCGCAAGTCAAAGCGCGTATTCGCAGTCTGCAGCGTGAGGCTGCCCGCCGCCGCATGATGGCAGAGGTGCCCAAGGCGGATGTCATCATTACCAATCCGACTCACTATGCCGTGGCGCTGAGATATCAGGACCGATCCATGCGGGCGCCCAAGGTGGTGGCGAAAGGTGTGCATTTGGTCGCGACACGCATCCGTGAACTGGCCGAAGCGCACCATGTGCCGGTGCTGGAAGTGCCGCCACTGGCACGCGCCTTGTATCACCACGTGGCGCTGGAGGCGGAAATTCCTGAGGCACTGTATACCGCTGTCGCGCATGTCCTAGCCTATGTTTTTCAATTGCGCAGGTATCAGACTTATGGCGGGGAGGCACCGCAATTATCGCCGGAGATAGCGATTCCTGACGCGCTGGATCACGTGAGTGTCACCCACTGATATGACAAGTGTGAACCGATCAATTCAATATGAATAATATTTTGTCATTGACTGCCTGGCTACAGGGCAACCATTTGCGCAGTTTCGCGGGACCGATACTGATCATGCTGATTCTGGCAATGATGGTTCTGCCCTTGCCGCCTTTTGTGCTGGACGTGTTGTTTACATTCAATATCGCGCTGGCGGTCATCGTGTTGCTGGTCGGCCTTTATACCCGGCATGCGCTGGAATTCGCTGTTTTTCCCACAGTTCTGCTGATTACCACTTTGTTGCGGCTTTCCTTGAATGTGGCTTCAACCCGGGTGGTGCTGTTGAATGGCCATACCGGTCCGGATGCGGCTGGCAAAGTGATCGAGGCATTCGGCCATTTCCTGGTGGGGGGCAATTATGCCGTGGGTTTGGTCGTGTTCATTATCCTGGTGGTGATTAATTTTGTTGTGATAACCAAGGGTGCGGGGCGTATCGCAGAAGTGAGCGCGCGCTTTACCCTGGATGCGATGCCCGGCAAGCAAATGGCGATCGATGCCGATCTCAATGCCGGCCTGATTGGGGAGGGCGACGCACGCCAGCGGCGTGAGCGCATTTCACAGGAAGCGGATTTCTATGGCTCCATGGATGGGGCCAGTAAATTTGTACGGGGCGACGCCATTGCGGGCATTCTGATCATGCTGATTACCATCATCGGGGGTCTGGTGGTGGGCGTATTGCAGCATGATCTCGATCTTGCCGCCGCAGCCCGTAATTATACCTTACTGACAATTGGTGATGGATTGGTGGGGCAGATCCCGGCGTTGATCATTTCGACAGCAGCCGGGCTGGTGGTCAGTCGGGTCAGTACCGATGAGGATCTGGGGCAGCAGATGGTCAGCCAGTTGTTCAACCGGCCGCAGGTCTTATGGCTGACTGCGGGCATTCTCGGCCTGCTGGGCCTGGTGCCGGGGATGCCTAATTTTGTCTTTCTGCTGTTATCGGCGCTGATCGGGGCGGTGGCCTATTACATGTCCCGGCGTCCTGTGCCGGCGGAATCAAAGCCCAGTGAGCCGCCAGTGATGGCACCCGAAACGCAGGATGCCAGCTGGGAAGACGTGACACAAGTCGATACGCTCGGTTTGGAAGTGGGTTACCGGTTGATTCCGCTGGTCGACAAGCTGCAGCAGGGTGACTTGCTGAGACGGATCAACGGTATCCGCAAGAAGTTTGCCCAGGAAATCGGATTTCTTCCACCGGTCGTACATATCCGGGACAACCTGGAGCTGCGCCCCAATGCCTATCGTATCACCATGAAAGGATCGGTAATCGGCCAGGGGGAGTCCTATAACGGCATGTATCTGGCAATCAATCCCGGTCAGGTCACCATGGCCCTGCCCGGCAACAGCACCCAGGATCCGGCATTTGGCCTGCCGGCTGTCTGGATCGAGACTGGTCAGCGCGAGCTGGCGCAGACCAGTGGCTATACGGTGGTCGACGCCAGCACGGTCGTAACGACTCATTTGAATCATCTGATGCGCGGTCATGCCTCCGAATTGCTCAACCGGGATGCATTGCAGCAGTTGCTCGATCATCTTGCGCGGAGCATGCCCAAGCTGACCGAAGACCTGATTCCCAAGCTGTTGCCTTTGGCGACGGTGCAGAAAGTGTTGCAGCATTTGCTGGAAGAGGGGGTGCATATCCGCGATATGCGCACCATTGTCGATACGTTGACCGAATATGCCGCGCGTACCCAGGACGTCATGGAACTGGTCGCGCTGGTCCGGGTGGCGCTAGGGCGGGCCATTGTCGAGCAATACTATCCGTCGGGCACGGAACTGCAAGTGATGAGCCTGCACCCGGAGTTGGAAGCTGTTTTGACGCAGGTGGTGCAATCAGCGCCCATGGCGGAGGGGGGCATAGAGCCGGGGCTGGCCGAAACACTGACTCGTGAAGCGGGTAACGCGGTCAGGCGCATGGAGCATCTCGGGTTGCCCACCGTGCTGGTGGTGTCCGATGCGATCCGGCTGTTGCTGGCACGTTTCCTGCGGCGTGCATTGCCGCAGCTGCGCGTGCTCGCTTATTCCGAAATTCCGGATTCCAGAAAAATTAAATTCGTTTCCATTGTTGGAGGAAGTAGAACATGAGAGTGAGAAGATTTCTGGCCGCAACTTCGCGCGAGGCATTGCGCAAAGTCAAAGAAGAGCTGGGTGCTGATGCGGTGATTCTGTCAAACAAGCAAGTGGAAGGTGGGATAGAAATCATGGCCCTGGCCAGTGATGATATTTCCTCGCTTGCCAATGATACGCAAGCAGCGGCCCCTGCATCTTCCGCGGACAGGAAAGCGAAAGCGCCCGCTTTGTCCGAGACCACCTTGGCAGCCAAGGCGGCGCCCTCTTCGTCCAATGGGGAAGCGGCTGGGGCGCCCCGGTCAGAAGATGCGCTGAGTATGAATATCATTCAGGAGATTCAGGCCATGCGGCAAATGCTGGAGGATCAGCTGGCCACCGTGACATGGGATAATTTTTCGCGGAAAAATCCTGATGGTGTCAGGGTGCTGCGTACCTTGTTGAATGCCGGTTTCAGTCCGCTGCTTGCGCGCCATTTGCTGGAAAAATTACCGGTCGGTCACGATTTCGAACAAAGTCTGAAAAAAACCATCACCCTGTTGGCACTTAATTTGCGCACGGCGGTCAGCGACGAAATCATCGAACATGGGGGTGTGTATGCATTAATCGGTCCGACCGGTGTCGGGAAAACCACTACCACCGCAAAATTGGCGGCGCGTTGCGTGATCCGGCACGGCGCAGACAAAGTCGCTTTGCTGACGACTGACAGCTATCGTATTGGCGGCCACGAGCAATTGCGTATTTATGGCAAATTGCTCGGCGTGCCGGTGCGCAGCATCAAGGATGTCGATGATTTACAGTTGATTCTGCATGAGCTGCGGGGCAAGCATATGGTCTTGATCGATACGGTCGGCATGAGCCAGCGGGATCAGATGTTGGCGGAACAGATCGCCATGCTGAGCCAATGCGGGACCGAGGTCCGGCATTTGCTGCTTCTTAATGCTACCAGTAATGGCAACACGCTGGATGAAGTGATTTCCGCCTATCAGCATCACGGTATCTATGGTTGCATCATCACCAAAATCGACGAGGCGACCAGCCTGGGCATTGCGCTCGATGCGGCCATTCGGCGCAAACTGGTGCTGCACTATGTCACCAATGGGCAGAAAGTGCCAGAGGACTTGCACGCGGCCAATTCCCGCTATTTGTTGCATCGGATTTTCAGATCCATTTCTAGGCATTCTCCTTTTGCTTTACAGGATTCGGAGTTTGCCATTGTGATGGCGAGCAGTTTCCTCAATCAAGCAGAGGGTGCACAGCAGGTCTGTGCCGAGGCGGGGCATGACTAACCCTATGAGGGACCAGGCTTCCGGCTTGCGTGCGCTGAGCGCGCTGGATATCGAGCAAGGGGTGCGTGTGTATACAGTGGCCGGTGGCCGGACCGGCGTGGGTAAAACCAGCACAGTGATTAATCTGGCCATGGCGCTGGCGCAGATCGGCCGGCATGTGCTGATTCTGGATGAGAATCCGCGGCATAACGATGTGAGTGCCAATCTTGGTCTGGAGGGGCATTTTGATTTGCTGCATGCGATCAATCGGGAGAGGCCCCTTGAGGAGGTGCTGACGCAGGGTCCGCGGGGTGTGCTGATTCTGAAAGCGGTGCGTGGCATGGATTCCTTGGCAAAGCTTGCGCCAGTCGATCAGGAGTGGTTGATCAAAAGCTTTGGTGAATTGACCCTGTCGGTCGATGTCGTGCTGATCGATACCGCCATCAGGACAGCCAGTCATGTTGTGCCGCTGAGTCTGGCTTCTCAGCAGGTACTGATCGTGCTTTCGGGGACCGGTAAGTCCATTACCGATGCCTATGCACTGATCAAACTCATGAGCAAGGAGTATGCGCGGCGGGATTTCCTGGTGCTGGTCAACAAAGTGGAATCTGAAAGCATGGGGCGCGATATTTTTGAAAATATTGCCGCTGTCGCGCGCAAGCATCTGGCCGTCAGACTGGAGTGGATGGGATGTATACCATTCGATGACAAGCTCTATCGTTCCACCCAGCTTTGTCAGTCGGTGGTAGAAGCCTTTCCAGCTTCCCGGTCTGCTGCGGATTTTCGGCAGCTGGCCGAAAAAATGATTCGTTACCCTTGTCCTGGAACAGACGGTGGTGGAATGGAAAATTTCATGCATCGCCTGATTCGTACGAGCCATCTCAATAATATGGCGGATTTTACGGTTTGAGCGAGCCTATGTATACCGAAACCGGCACGATTGATAAAGAGCAGTTCATTATCGAATATACGCCATTGGTCAAGCGGATCGCCTATCATATGATGGCCAAGTTGCCGGCGAGCGTTCAGGTGGATGATCTGATTCAGGCGGGTATGATCGGGCTGATGGATGCAATCGGCCGCTATGAGGGCTCTTATGGCCGTCAGTTTGAAAGCTACGCGGCTCAGCGTATTCGTGGTTCGATTTTGGATGAACTGCGGGACGCGGACTGGCTGCCGCGCAGTTTGCGCAAAAAGATGCGTCAGATCGAAGCGGCCGTCCGTTCCTTGGAACAGCGCCTGGATCATCCTCCCAGCGAGCAGGAGCTGGCCGACGAATTGAATATGTCTCTGGAGGAATATCAGGGCGCTCTGCAGGATGCGCGTGGCGGGCAGCTGATCTATTACGAGGATTTCCAGGAAGATGAGGAAGATCATTTTCTCGATCGTCTGTGCGGTAACAGGGAAAACGAGCCGCTCGATCATCTGCTGGAAAAAAATCTACGTGAATTGCTGATCGAGGCGATCGAGCATTTGCCTCCCCGGGAAAAAATGGTCATGGGTATGCATTACGAGCAGGAAATGAATTTGCGCGAAATTGGTGAAGTGCTGGGTGTCAGTGAATCGCGTGTCTGCCAGCTCAATGCTCAGGCAATTGCCCGGTTGCGCGCGCGTTTAAGAGACAAGTGAATGGACTGGGCATTGTCCCGCTTGGCGGATGGAATGAGTTGTCGAAATAGCGTGCTTCCTGTGATCTGCTCCGGCACAAGCCGGTGAGGAGGCGCGTTCGATGCTGGCTTCTGGCAATGGAATGGATCCAGCGTTACCGAAGTTTGGGGAAATTGATCGTTTTTGATGCAAAAATTTTGAATTACTTGATAGAATGTGCAGGGTCCATGCTAACCAGGGAATGGCGAGGGTTAAGGTATTTGCCGGCCACTCATCTGTGTTAATGTTTTCCTTTCGGAAAGCTTGGTTTAAAAACAAGCCGCGGGATTTTGCCTGAAAGAATTGTCAGGCGATGGATTTGGTTTTGAAACTATTAAAGAGGAACGCAAATGAACAAAGTAATCGTTGCAGCTTTTGTTTCGATTTTTGTATTGGGTTCGACTGCAACATTTGCAAGTGGTAACCTGACTTCTTCCTTGGCGCCAATCGCGGCTAAGGATCTCCTGAACTATATGTCCTGCAAAGATAAGAAACCGACTGATGTCGTTAAAAGCCGGACTGATGTTGAGGATGGAAAAATTGTAAGAGTGAAATGTGCGGATGCCGTGGCTATCGTCAAGAAAGCACGTGAAGCTTCGGGCGATGCCTGGCAAGGCGGCTATTAATTAGCTTGCTTTTTCCAAAAAAAGGGCCTGTTCTCAGGCCCTTTTTTTTCGGCTTATTTTTTGTGTTTCATATTTCTGAAGCATTTTCGGCCGAGCAAATAAAGTTGTATAGAGACTCATTTTGTATTGTTTGGTCAAACGCATCGGTTTTGGTTACCCAGTATTCTCCTGAAGATTTCAGTCAACGCAGTAAACGTTGCAATAAACGGCTGGCTGGCTTTGCGCTGTGATGAAACGATGGTTTGTGCGCGTTCTGCTTGCATTATTTGTCGGCATTTTGGGTGCGGCCACCTATTTGATGCCACAAGGGGTGGGGCTCGAAGAACAGTTTGGCCTGCATTGGCTGTTTCATGCCCGCGGCAATCAACCGGCACCAGCTGAGGTAGTCGTGGTCTCGCTCGACCAGGCCGCTGCTTCCCATTTGGATTTACCGCTCCGACCCAGCTTATGGCCACGCACATTGCATGCGCGTCTGGTTGAGCAGCTGTCTCGGGCTAGCGCGGCCGTGATAGCGTTTGATCTGGCGTTCGATCGGCCCAGCCAGATGGCCGAGCAGGATGTGCAGTTTGCCGCAGCGATTGCGCATGCGCGCAATGTTGTGCTGGTAGAAAAACTGGATTTTGATGAGATTGTGCTTGCGGATGAGAAGGCCGGTCAGCCTGCCGTCACGATCCTGCAGGAATGGGCCGGGGAAATTGTGCCCGTTCTGGCGCATGCGGCACGTGCCCAGGCATCTTTTCCTTTGCCGAAGTCGGCCTGGGTCAATCAGAGTTGGACATTCAGGCCCAGTGCGGGGGATATGCCGACTTTTCCTGCTGTCGTCCTGCAATTGTTTGCCTTGCCGGCCTATGGCAGTCTCCTGCACCTGTTGGCCGGGGTGAACCCTGCGCTGGCCCGGCGGCTGCCCCCAGATGCACAGGCAGTTGAGATTGAAGAGCTGATTCTCGATTTGCGAAGTGCATTTTTACATGATCCGATGCTGGGGCCGTTCATACTGGATAAAGCAGCGCGGCATCCGGGCCTGAACGCGGCGCATCGGCGGATGATACATGCGCTGGTGAATCTCTATGCCGGCAGTGAGATACGCTACTTGAATTTTTACGGTCCCCCCCGAACGATCAAGACGATTCCATACCATCAGCTGGTTGAGCGTGATCATGACAATCAGTTCGCCATTTCTGAGGCATTCGATTTTTCAGGAAAAATCGTGCTGGTTGGGTTTTCGGCCGCAACGGCCGCTGAACAGGACAAAATCCGGGATGATTACCATACCGTCTTTTCCCGCGCGGACGGGTTGACGCTGAGCGGCGTGGAGATTGCCGCGACGGCCGTTGCGAATTTGTTGGAAGACAAGGCGCTGCTGCCGTTGCCGCCGCTCAGTGGCGCACTAATCCTGTGCTTGTATGGATCGGTGGTCTGTCTGCTTGGCTTCCTGGTGCCGGTCGAGAACGCGCGCGCCGTATTGGCTATGGTCATGCTGGGTGGCATATGGACTGCCATATACGTCTGCTCGGCAATCGCGCTATTCAGCGCCAAACATGTCTGGCTGCCTTTGGCCATTCCCATGCTGATACAGTTGCCCATGGGCATGATTGGCGTGAGTGCATTACGGTATTTCGAGGCCAATCGGGAGCGGAAGCGAATCGAGGCGCTTTTTGGCCGGTACCGGCCATGGCAGGTGGTGCAGGATGTGGTGAATGGCGCGGGGCCGATTCATGCGGAAAGTCAATTGGTGTACGGGGTCTGTTTGGCCACCGACGCGGAAAAATATACCACGTTGGCGGAGACGATGGATCCGCGGCAGCTTGCATTGCTGATGCATGACTACTATGCCAGTCTGTTCGAGCCGGTGGAGCGTTTGGGGGGCAAGGTTTCCGATGTGATCGGCGATGCCATGCTGGCAATCTGGGCTGCGGCCGTTCCCGATCAGGCGTTGCGTAAACAGGCTTGCCTGGCTTGTCTGGATATTGTGGCTGCGATAGACCATTTTAACCAGAGCGCGCATCATCCGCCGTTGCCTACCCGGCTCGGGCTGCATTTTGGCGAGATGGTATTGGGTAATGTCGGCGCGCGCCAGCATTACGAATACCGTGCCGTGGGCGATATTGTGAATACCGCTAACCGCATTCAGGGCGTCAACAAATTCCTCGGCACACGTTTGCTGGTTTCCGAGGAGGTTGTGGTGGGGCTGAATGATTTTCTGTTGCGTCCCCTCGGCCGGTTTGTACTCCCGGGGAAATCGCAAGCCATCAATCTGCTGGAGCTGGTTGCCTGCCGGGAAGCAAGCCACGAAGCCCAGCAACGGTTATGCGAAATGTTTCGGCAAGCATTGCTTGCCTATGCATCCGGCGATCTGAATGCGGCATGCCGTCAATTTCAGATGATCCGAAATGATTTTCCGGAAGACGGGCCAACCCAATTTTATCTCAAGCATTGTCAGGCCTCTCTGCAGCTGCCGTCTTCTCAACCCTGGCAGCCCGTCATCCGTATGCAATTGAAATAATCCTGAACCGCCTGGTTGGGGGGGCGCTGTTATAGCGTTCAACTGAGCCATTCGGGAGAGATTGAGTTGTGCGAAAGATCACAGAAATTTTATTTGCCTTGTATAGACTGGTCATCAACTGATATGCAATTAGGATATTCCGGTGTGCGCTTGGTAATTGGCATCAATTATTTCGCTGTAATGTGGCTGGTTGAAGGGCTGATGGCAATCAGGGGGTATGGGCTTGGCCTGTCCCGCTGTTTTGCCAGACAGTGGCGCCCTGGACTCTGGCTCTGTTTGGGTCTGTATGCCATGCCGGGACAGGCTGCGGCATCTGCGGAGGTGTGTGCCAGGGTGGTTGCGCATGTGGTGTCTGTACAAGGGCGGGTCGAATTTCACCGGGCGGGTCAGACAGGCTGGCATCCGGCGCGATTAAATACGCCCCTGTGCGTAGGCGACAGAGTGCGTGTCCGTTCGCGCAGTCGCGCAGCGCTCAGGCTCAGTAATGAAACCATGCTGCGGCTGGATCAGAAAACGGCGATTACCCTTGTGGATCCGGAAACAGGCCCTTCCACCTTGCTCGAGCTGATGAATGGCGCTATGCATGTCATCACACGAACGCCCAAACCTTTCAAGATCAGGACGCCAGTAGTCAATGCAAGTGTTGAGGGTACGGAATTCTTTATCAGCACCCAACAGCCACAGGCCTCCGTTGTGGTGTTTGAAGGCAAGGTCAGCGTGGTCAATGCGCAAGGCCGCCTCGTGCTGACAAATGGTGAGGCGGCTGTCATTCATCGGACCCAGTCACCCCGCAGAGAAATTCTGCTGGAGCCGCTCGATGCAGTGCAGTGGGCGTTGCACTATCCAGCGGTGATCGATTACCGGCTGGATGCTGAAAGCGAGGCCCGTTTGCCAGAGGTGGTGCGCAACGCTTTAGCGTATTATCGACAAGGAAAATTGACCGAGGCTTTGTCAGAGCTGGATCGATTGGCGGTTGATGCGCACACAATCGAGTCCCTATTGCACCGGGCGGGACTGTTGCTGGTGGTAGGGCGCGCCGAGGACGCGCAGCGGGATCTTGGGCGAGCGTTGCAGCTTGAACCCGATAATAGCGATGTGCTGGCGCTGCAGGCTGTGATTGCGGTGACGCAGAATGACAAGGCTGCAGCACTGCATTGGGCAAGCCAGGCCGTTGAACTGAATCCGGCCTCATCCATGGCGAGACTTGCGCTATCCTATGCGCAGCAGGCACATTTTCAAATCAAGGCCGCATTGGACAGTGTAGCCGCCGTGGTTCGGTTAGATCCCGGCCATGCGCTGGCGTGGGCCCGGCTGGCTGAGCTGCATATGTCAATGAATGAACTGGATCAGGCGCTTGTGGCGGCCCGGCGGGCCGTTGATCTCGATCCGGGGCTGGCGAAAACTCAGACGGTGCTGGGGTTTGCCCATTTGTTACGAATTGATACGGATCAGGCCAGTTTAATATTTGGTCAGGCAATCGCACTCGATCAGGCTGATCCCATGCCGCGGCTTGGACTGGGGCTGGCCCTGGTTCGCCAGGGCAAACTGGTGGCGGGGCGGAGGGCACTCGAAATCGCTGCCAGCCTGGATCCTGCCAATTCCTTGGTGCGCAGCTATCTCGGCAAGGTTTATTTTGAGGAAAAGCAATATGGGCTGGCCAGCACGCAATATGATTTAGCAAGAACGAGGGATCCGCAGGATCCGACTCCCTGGTTCTACGATGCGATCCAGAAGCAGACACAGAATCGGCCTATAGAAGCCTTGCGTGATATCCAGAAATCGATCGAGTTGAATGACAACCGGGCAGTCTACCGTTCCCGATTGTTGCTCGATCAGGACCAGGCAGGGCGTGGGGCAAGTCTGGCCCGGATATATGACAACCTTGGGTTGCAAAGACGTGCCCTGGTGGAGACCGCCAGCTCACTGAGTTCCGATCCTGCCAACTATGCCGCCCATCGTTTTCTTTCCGATGCCTATGTCAGCATGCCCCGGCATGAAATCGCGCGTGTCAGCGAATTGCTGCAGGCGCAGCTGTTGCAGCCCATCAATGTCAATCCAGTGCAGCCGCGTATGGCTGTGGCCGATCTCAATATCATTACCAATACCGGCCCCGCCGTAGCGGGTTTTAATGAATTTGTGCCGCTGATGGCGCGCAATCGTCCGCAGCTCGTTGCTTCGGGCCTTTATGGCAGTGATCGCACACTCGGCGATGAGGTGGTTTTCTCGGCCGTGTATGACCGGGCCTCAATCAGTCTGGGGCAATTCCACTTCAGCACCCGCGGTTTCCGCCGGAATGATCTCGACCCGGATCACCCCGATCCCGGTCGCAGCAGAAAAGATGGCACGCTCATCCAAAGTGGCAACAACCATGATGTAACCCATGATATTTACAATGCTTTTCTGCAATATGCATTGACCCCGAAATTCAATCTTCAGGCAGAGCTTGTCTCTCGCAGGACAGCGCATGGAGATTTTGCTGCAGAGAATTTTTATCACAGAGACTACAATCCCTATAACAGAAGGACGCTGCGGGAAGATTCCGTGCGTATTGGCGCCAGATATGCCTTGTCGCCGCGCCAGGATATCTTGCTGTCGGCCAAGTATGTTGACCGGATGGAAAATTTCACCGGCATGAAGTTTCCTGCTTCCGGAAAACAGATCGAGGCGCAACACATACTCAAGCAGGATTTCCTGCGTGCCGTCACGGGGGGGGCTGTCTACCGTTATCTGTTCGACAATCAGTCACCTTTTTTTGCTTTGCCCGATCGTTTACACCGCGAAAGCGCCTACAGCTATCTGTACGTCAATGCACTGGCTAGCCTCGATGTCACGCTTGGTTTGGGCTATGACTCGTTTACGGGTGCGGACAGCAAGAAGGCGGGCAAGGTCAATCCCAAGATGGGCTTGCAATGGTATGTCAACGATTATCTCCAGCTCAGGACTGCCTGGTTCGAAACGACCAAATCGCATTTGATCGGCCAGCAAACATTGGAACCGACCCAGATTGCGGGATTCAATCAATTCTTCGATGATCCGAATGCCACCAGAACCCGGCGTGCCGGTATTGGCCTCGATGCCCGCGCGGCGGACAATCTGTACGGTGGTGCCGAGGTGTCCGAACGCACATTGCAAATTCCTCTCGTGCAGTCTGAAGCGCTGCCGATAGCGTCGCAGGCGACGGAAAAGCAACGGGAGCGATGGTATCGTCTGTATCTCAACTGGTTGCTGGGCGCGTCCTGGTCGATAAAAGGTGCGTTGCAGTTCGAGCGGGCCGATCGTCGTGGATATCAGTATTATTTGCAACCGCGGCGTATCGATACTTTAAGCGCACCGGTCAGTATCGAATATTTTCATGCTTCAGGTTTCTTTACCAAATTTTCCACGACCTATATCAAACAGCAACAATGGCTGGCGGGTCTGCCGAGGGAAGAGCATGATGATCCCTGGAATGGTGCCGGGACATCGGATTTTATGTTGCTGGACGCGATCGCCGGCTTCCGGTTGCCTAACCGCAGAGGCTTGCTCAGCCTGGAAGTGAGGAATCTGCTGGATAAGACATTTTTTTATAGACAACCCTATTTTTTTACTTCCGAGCCCCATCCCAGGCTGTATTCGCCCACACGCACCATTTTCGGGAAATTAACTCTGAATTTTTAGACGGATAGCTCTGGTTGCTCGCGAGTGCGCATCGCCGGCAGATTGTGCTGGCTTGAGAGACGCATAGGTAAGGCCATTTAACTGCGGCTTTCAGAAAGATTTGTAACACTGCTGGGTGGCAATGTGAGTGCATGTCCAGTCAATCCGCTCTGCAGAGTAGGCGCCGGATCATATGCCGAATGAATGCTCAGTGCGGTTGATGCGAATGAAATAGTGCATATTTGACATAATTGGATACCAATAACGGCATAATTATGTTTCAATCCCCGTCTGGTGCATCGATCTTCAGATTCTGCGGGCGGTGCCGCTTTATCTTGTTTGTATAGACTGATTGCGATTATGACTTGTACTTATACCTATACGGTGAGAAATACGAATGGCCGATGCGAGCTTGTCGAAGAGAGAACAGATCCGGCTGGCAATAAAAGAACCACTATTTATAGTGGGGCTTTGAAAAAGATAGTATATGGACCGGGTGTTAAAACGGAATACTATGCAAAGAAAGCACCCGATGGAAAATGTTGCGTGTACCAACAGGATTTCAGGCAAGTACCAGGTGGGTGGGCAACTTCCGGGTCAGAAAAAGGACCGCTGTTTTGTGAGGGCGGTGCACCGGTGACATTTCAGGCGGACTGTAATATCTGGGGATAAAACGGCCAGTTGCCATCGGCATTTTGAGCCTGAGTGATTTGATTCTGCAACCCATGAGGCCGAATGATGGATGGATCTTTTGAGGGTTATGATTGGGCAGATGAAGCATGCCTGATGCTGTTTAAAAACATTGTTGAACTCCGGGATCTGCCGCCGGCTGATTTGCATGGCATAGCACGATCCCTACACCGGCATCATTATGCTGCTGGCGAGGAAATTGTGCGCTACCTGGACCACAGCAACAGCGTATTCTTTATTCTCCAGGGCTGTGTGCGTATTCATTATTATGGGTTGTCCGGTGATGAAGTGATTCTGTGTGATTTGCCCGCAGGGGAGATGTTCGGCGAGTTGACGGCAATCGATGGCCAGGTGCGATCAGCGACCGCTGCGGCCAAAACGGATGCTTTGCTGGCTTCGATGCCGGGCAAGGTTTTCATTCAATTGATCCATGTTAATCCGGTATTCTGTACAGCGATTCTGAGGCGCCTGACCGATCAGGTCAGACGCCTGACCGAACGCGTATTCGATTTCAGCACGCTTGCGGTGCGCAACCGGATTCATGCCGAGTTGCTGCGCCTAGCCAGGCAGAATATGGATACCCCGAATTCTGCTGTAATCAAGCCGGCGCCTACCCATGCCGAATTGGCCTGTTTTGTCAGCACCCATCGAGAAGCGGTGACGCGCGAGTTGAGCGAGCTGGCCAAGCATCGCTTGGTCGAGCGTACAGGCCACACGCTGCGTGTGCTGGATGTCGGGAGGTTAAAGCAGATGGTAGATGAAGTGCGCGGTGCGATTTGAGGTTGGCCCGGGCATATGCCGGACCAGTCCTGCCATCCCTGCATGGCTGCGGAACGAGTGATGCAAGTTCAGGGGCTTTTTTTTGCCTGAAGATCGCGCTCGATCGCATCGATCATCAAACCCGCTACATTGATGCCTGTTTGAGCGGTAATCTCTTGCATGCCTGTCGGGCTGGTGACATTGATCTCGGTCAGATAGTCTCCGATGATATCCAGTCCGACCAGCATCAGGCCGCGTTGGTAGAGAATCTGCCCCAATTTCGCGGCGATTTCCCTGTCATGCGCTGACAGGGGCTGGGCCGTGCCCGTGCCGCCGGCAGCCAAGTTGCCGCGTGTCTCCCCGGGTTTCGGTTTACGTGCGAGAGCGTAAGCTACGGGCTCCCCCGCAATTAACAGAATACGTTTATCGCCTTCGCTGATTTCGGGCAGGAAGCGTTGCGCCATGATGGTGCGCGTCCCATAATGCGTCAACATTTCCAGGATCACGCCAATATTGTGGTCGGTGCTGTGTACACGGAAAATTCCGGCACCGCCCATGCCATCGAGCGGTTTCAGGATGATGTCCTGGTATTCGGCGAGAAATTCGCGGATCAGAGATTCCTGCCGAGTGACGATAGAGGGTGGAGTGAGGTGAGGAAATTCCGTGATGGCCAGCTTTTCATTGTGATCACGTATGGCCCGTGGCCTGTTGATGACATAGGCACCTTGTCGTTCGGCCAATTCCAGCAAATAAGTGCTGTAGACGTACTCGCTGTCAAAGGGAGGATCCTTGCGCATGAGAACCGCGTCGAAGCGATGCAGTGGAAGCGCTTCCGTTACGCCTTCCTGATACCAGTGATAGGGCGTTTCTGGCTGATCGGTGAGGGCCAGCGCGCGCGCAAAACCGACCACCTGCTCATTTTTCCAGACTAGATCCCCTTGCTGCAGGACATAAAGCTGATGGCCGCGTGCTGCCGCTTCACGCATCATGGCATAGCTGGAATCCTTGTTGATCTTGATGGTGTCGAGTGGGTCCAGAATGAATGCCAGTTTCATAATGTTTCACCTCATGTGTTCGTATTCAGTGAAGGGCACCTCTAAAAATCCATATTTCGTCACAATACGTCGTTGTTTACAAAAAATGTCTCCTTGCATATCCATCATATGCGGCGTCAACATTTTTTGTTCTCACCTCGTCTTATTTAAAACGCAGAATTTTTAGAGGTACCCTGAAGGATGTTTTGCATAACGGTCCAGCTCGATCGCCGCCGCAAGCAGTGCCAGTCTGGCAATCACCCCGTAGGCATAGAAGCGATTGGGCACCGCATCAGGCCTGGCAGTAGGGTTGGGTTGCACGCAGGTGGTGTCAAATGCCAGGGGCACGAAATGCATGCCGGGTGCATTCAGATTCTCATCGATGCCGCGCCCGGTATGGACCCGGTAAAAACCGCCGACCACGTAACGATCAATCATGTAGATGACGGGTTCAGCCACGGCCTGATGTATGCTCTCGAAAGTATATACGCCTTCCTGTACCAGCACATTTCTTACGAACAGACCTTCCTTGACGGTGGCCATTTTGTTTCGCTGTTTGCGGTTGAGTTTGTAGACATCGGCGCCATCCTTAACGCTCATGATGCCCATGCCATAAGTGCCGGAATCGGCCTTGACGATGACAAAAGGCTTTTCCTTAACGCCATATTGTGTGTATTTCTCCTGCAGGTCGCGCAAGATTTCATCAACGGCTGCTGCGACGCAGTCTTCGCCTTCCTTTTCATGGAAATTGACTTTGCCGCAAGACGTAAAATAGGGGTTGATGAGCCAGGGGTCGATATCGATCAATTCGGCAAAAGCCTGTGCAACGCTGTCGTAAGCATTGAAATGGGATGACTTGCGGCGAGTTGCCCAGCCTGCATACAGTGGCGGAATGGTAATTTGTTCCAGGTCTTGCAGGATTTCTGGCACACCGCCGGATAAATCATTGTTGAGCAGAATGGCACAAGGATCAAAATCCGCTGTATGGAGCCTGTTTCCCTTGCGTTGCACAGGTTCCAGCAATAAGGTATCGCCATTGGGCAGCGCTATCGGCGTGGGGTGAGTGATTTCCGGCAGCAGCGATCCGATGCGGATATCCAGGCCAGCCTGGCGCATGATGGACTGCAGAACGGCAACATTTTGCAGGTAAAAAATATTGCGCGTATGATTTTCCGGAATCAGCAGGATGCTGTGTGCATCCGGGCAGATTTTCTCCACCGCGGTCATCATTGCCTGCACACACAACGGAATAAACGCCGGGTTGAGATTGTTGAATCCGCCGGGAAACAGGTTGGTGTCGACAGGCGCCAGCTTGAAGCCGCTGTTGCGTAAATCCACCGAACAATAGAACGGTACGGCATGTTCATGCCATTGTTTGCGCAGCCAGTGCTCGATTACCGGCATGGCATCCAGGATGCGTTTCTCGAGTTCGAAAATCGGCCCGTTCAAGGCGATAGTGAGGTGAGGTACCGGCATGTGGAAAGCATAAAGATAAAAATTGGAATGGCTAATTATAGCATCACAGCTGGGGCGAAAAATTCTGCCCGGAATAGTACCCCCGTCCCGGGAGTCGACCGGGCGGGATGAGCCACCCCGGTGCCGGTATTTGTCACGAGTGCTGCTGGCTTGCGTTGAAATTTACCTGGCTGCTGGTTTTTCGCAGCACGAGCATCGTGACCCGCGTGCACAAACGCATAAATGTTACACATAATCTGCTGGTAGCGATATAATTGGCGGTTCTATGATGGGAGATGGATATGTATGCAGTAATCAAGACAGGCGGTAAACAATACCGGGTTGAAGTTGGTAACAAATTGAAAGTCGAAACATTGTCTGCCGAAGCAGGCAGCGAAATATTGCTGGACCAGGTTCTGATGGTGGCAGATGGCGAAAATATCGCTACGGGCAAGCCGTTGCTTGATCAGGCCAAAGTTAATGCGACTGTGATCGGTCATGGACGGCATGACAAAGTGCGCATATTCAAGCTGCGTCGTCGCAAGCATTATCAGAAACATCAGGGACACCGGCAGAATTACACTGAAATTCAGATTACCGGTATTTCCGCATAAGGAGGTTAGTTCATGGCACATAAAAAAGCAGGCGGTAGCTCAAGAAATGGGCGCGATTCCCATTCCAAGCGTTTAGGTATTAAGCGCTTTGGTGGTGAGTTGATTAAGGCGGGCGGCATTATCGTCCGTCAGCGCGGCACCCAGTTCCATCCTGGAGACAATGTGGGTATTGGCCGCGATCATACACTTTTTGCTAAAGTGGAAGGGAAAATCCAATTTACTATCAAGGGTGCATTGAACCGTAAGACGGTCGCCGTGATTCCCGTGTGAGCGTAGTGATTGCGCTTGACGATCAGTGCTCACCGAAGCAAAAAGCCCCATTCCAGGAATGGGGCTTTTTGCTTTAGTCCCGGTCTGTTAGCCAGGAGCAGATTTTTTTATCAGCAATGAGAGTGGTCACGCCAGAGCGAATTCATGAAATTTATCGATGAAGTAAAAATAGAGGTTTTTGCTGGAGATGGCGGTAATGGCGTGGCCAGTTTCCGCCGGGAAAAATTTGTGCCGAGAGGCGGGCCGGACGGTGGCGATGGCGGACATGGCGGCAGTATCTATGCCCTTGCCGATCATAATCTCAATACGCTGATCGATTACCGCTACACGCCAATTTTCCGGGCGAAACGGGGGGAGAATGGCCGTGGTTCCGATTGTTATGGCAAGGGTGCGGAAGATATCATCTTGCGCATGCCGGTAGGCACGATCATCACCAACGCGCTGACCGGTGAGGTCTTGGCCGATCTTAAGCAGGATCAGCAAAAAGCATTGCTGGCCAAGGGCGGAAAGGGCGGATTGGGCAATCTCCATTTTAAATCCAGCACCAATCGTGCCCCCAGGCAGTTTACCCATGGCGAGCCCGGTGAAAAATTCGAGCTGAAGCTGGAGCTGAGAATACTGGCTGACGTCGGACTGCTCGGATTGCCCAATGCCGGTAAGTCCACGCTGATTCGCGCAGTTTCCGCCGCGCGCCCCAAAGTGGCCGATTATCCGTTTACCACGCTATATCCTAACCTGGGCGTCGTGCGCGTCGATACCAGCCGCAGCTTCGTGATGGCGGATATCCCGGGGCTGATTGAGGGGGCGGCGCAAGGTGCCGGGCTGGGACATCGATTTCTCAAGCATCTAAGCCGCACGCGCCTGCTGCTGCATGTCATCGATGTCGCGCCTTTCGATGACAGTGTCGATCCCATACAGACCGCTCGGGCATTGATCGACGAACTCCGGCAATTCGATGAATCGCTTTATCACAAGCCTCGCTGGCTGGTCTTCAACAAAGCCGATTTATTGCCTGCAACCGAGCGAGAGGCAGCTTGCCAGTGTTTGCTGGATGAGCTGGCGTGGACAGGTCGATGGTTTGTCATTTCGGCGCTGACCGGAGAGGGTTGCCAGGCGTTAGTCTACGCTATCATGCAACATCTGGAACAGCTGGACTCCGCACTCGAACATTGATTGCTATGACGCAACCAATTCTGAAACAAGCCCGCCGGATCGTTGTCAAAGTCGGCAGCAGCCTTGTGACCAATCAGGGCAATGGGTTGGATCATGAAGCGCTCGGTTGCTGGGCAGAGCAGATTTTCCGCATCGGGCAGATGGGTAAGGAAATCGTATTGGTTTCATCCGGAGCGGTGGCTGAAGGCATGCAGCGTTTGGGCTGGAAAAGCCGTCCCTCAGCGCTCTACGAATTGCAAGCCGCGGCGGCTGTGGGGCAAATGGGCCTGGCCCAGGCCTATGCCACTTGTTTTAGTGCGTATGGGTTGCAGACCGCGCAGATTCTGCTCACCCATGATGATCTATCCAATCGCAAACGTTATCTGAATGCACGTTCGACGATTCTGGCCTTGCTCAATCTTGGTATCATACCGATCATCAATGAGAACGATACTGTCGTGTTCGATGAAATTCGATTTGGCGATAACGATAATCTGGCAGCGCTGGTTGCCAACTTGATTGAGGCGGAAGTCCTGGTGATCCTGACAGATCAGGCTGGTTTGTACACGAGTGATCCACGTAAAAATTCTGCCGCGACCCTGATACCGGAAACCCGTGTCAGCGATCCGGCCATCGAGGCCATGGCGGGCGGTGCCGGTAGTGAAATCGGGCGCGGTGGCATGCAAAGCAAAGTCATGGCTGCCAAGCGTGCTGCACGTAGCGGTGCGCACACCCTCATCGCATCAGGCAAAGCGCAGGATGTGCTGGTTCGTCTGGCAAGAGGCGAGGCGATCGGGACTAGCCTGCTCGCTGACATGCCGGTCAGGGTCGCGCGCAAACTGTGGCTTGCCGATCATCTGCAGGTGAGAGGCAGTGTCGTGCTGGATGCGGGTGCGGCCAGGGCGTTGTTAGCCGAAGGTAAGAGTCTGTTGCCAATCGGTGTGGAAGAGGTCCGGGGGTATTTCGAGCGCGGTGAGGCTGTGTCTTGTCTGGATGCTGGTGGTCGCGAAATTGCGCGCGGCCTGATCAACTATAGCGCCCGGGAAGCACGGAAGATCATGCGGCTTCCTACCAGCCGGATTGAGGCCGTGCTGGGTTATGTCGATGAGTATGAACTTATCCATAGAAATAATTTGGTTATTTTATGATGACTATGAATTTCAGGGCCGCCACTTAGGCCGAATCCGCTTATATCCAGTATGAATGATCTGTCCCTGTTGGCAAGTGCCGAACAATTGCTGCCTTATGCTGCGCCGAAATGGCTTCCCGGTGGCAATGCGCAAACCATTTACCCTTATTTCTTGAATACCAATCCAGCCATCGGCTACCGTCGCGAGCGCTGGGAGCTGGATGATGGGGATTTTATCGATGTCGACTGGCTCGATGGCCGCGCGGATAAACCGCTGGTGGTTATGTTGCACGGCCTGGAGGGGAGTTCGCGCAGCCATTATGCTTTGAGCATCATGCGTTTGCTTCAGACACTGAATTGGCGGGGCGCGGTTGTGCATTTTCGTGGTTGCTCCGGATCACCCAATCGCCTGCCGCGTGCTTATCATGCCGGAGATTCGGCTGAAATAGACCGGATATTGCGCAGAATGGCCAGTCATGACAGTGCCATGAGCCAGCATTCCCCTTGCTATGTGATCGGAGTATCGCTCGGTGGGAACGCCTTGTTAAAATGGCTGGGAGAGCAGGGCGCACAGGCCGATAAATTTGTCGCGGGCGCTGTCGCTGTTTCCGTGCCGATAGATCTGGCGGCGGCAGGCACTGCGCTCGATGCCGGCTTTAACCGTATCTATACCCAGCATTTTCTTGTTTCGTTGAAGCGCAAGGTGTTGGATAAGCACAAGCGTTTCCCGGGTCTGTTGGATATTCAGGCGGTTGCGGCATGCAAGACGCTGTATGAATTTGACAACCTGGTGACCGCGCCGCTGCATGGTTTCCGGGATACCGACGATTATTGGCGCAAATCGAGCAGCAAGCCGTGGCTAGGACAAATTCGGGTGCCGACGCTGCTGCTGAATGCTTGCAATGACCCCTTTCTGCCAGCCCATGTTTTGCCCAGGCATGCAGACGTTTCATCATTCGTTACATTGGATTTTCCTGCCCAAGGGGGGCATGTCGGTTTTATGCATGGCGCGTTCCCCGGCAAACTGGAATGGCTGCCGCAGCGCATCATGCGTTTTTTATCGTTAGGCCTATGAGCCAAGTCCAGCCAGAGCAAAAATGCTGCGGGTTTTGAATGTGGGATGTCCTGCTTTTTGATAGCTTGATAACGTGAATTCCATCTGGCGGCACTTTACCGGACTGATCTGGCTGGCAGTCATCGTGGCGGCTGCCTGGCTTGCATTTGGTGCGTTGACCGCATTGAGCTTGTTCAGTCTCGTATCCCTATGGCTGATCGTCTATCACACCTGCAAGCTTTACGCTCTGGATCAATGGCTGCGTCACATCAATCCTTCTTCTGCAACAGTGCCGGATGGCGCGGGGGTGTGGGCAGAGATTTTTGTCCGGCTGGCGCGATTTGTCAGGCGCTATGACAAAGAATGTCTGAATCTCAATACATCGCTGGATCGATTGCAACGCGCGACTTCCGCAATGCCGGAAGGCATTGTTATTCTTGGTGAGACCGGCCAGATCGAATGGTGCAATCTGGCCGCCGAACAACATCTGGGATTGAATCTCAAAATGGATGCCGGGCAGCATATCACCCGGATGGTCCGCCAGGCGCAGTTTGTTGCTTTTTTGAACTCAGGTGACTTCAATAAACCTTTGATAATAAAACAGCTGCGTTCTCAAGATATCCTGCTTTCACTGCAATTGGTGCCGTACGGTGACAGAGAGAAACTGTTGATCAGCCGCGATATCACCCGGTTTGAAAAGATCGAAATTATGCGGCGCGATTTTATTGCAAATGTTTCACATGAATTGCGCACGCCCCTGACAGTGATCGGAGGATTTCTGGAAACCCTGTTGGACGAGAACAGAATATCCGGAAAAATGGAGAAAAATGCGCTGGAACTGATGGCGCATCAAGCGACGCGCATGCAGCGGCTGGTCGAAGACTTGCTGACTTTGTCACGACTGGAAAATACCCAGAATACCCTGTGTGAAGAAAGCGTGGATGTCGTGAAATTATTGCGTGGACTCCATCAGGAAGCACGCTCGTTAAGCGCCGGGCGCCATGTGGTCACTTTGAATATTTTCAGTGAGGCAATGGTCTTGGGGAACGAAGATGAATTACGCAGTGCGTTTGGCAATCTTGTCAGCAATGCCGTGCGTTATACACCCGAAGGCGGAAAAATATCCTTGAACTGGGCGCTGGAAAAAGGTAGGGGTTTGTTTTATGTTCAGGATACCGGTATTGGGATTGAATCGGAGCATATTCCACGTCTGACAGAGCGCTTTTACCGGGTCGACCGTAGCCGCTCCCGCGAAACGGGCGGAACTGGGCTCGGACTGGCAATAGTCAAGCATGTGTTGAATCGTCATCAGGCAAGTCTGGAGATTGCCAGCGAGCTGGGAGTGGGCAGCGCCTTCAAGATCAAATTTCCTGTTTCGAGAATGTTGTCTGTAGCGCCGGATACGGCGGCATCACCAGTCGAGGCCAGTGAAAGTCGCTCGTGATGCATCGCAGCAGCAGACTGCCAAAACCACATTGTCAGTATGCCCTTGATACCTTTTTGCGCCAGCCAACCCCAAAAATTGGGGCATCCTCCTTGAGGGGGGTGATGTGCGCGGCTGCAAGCCACCGGGCAAGCGCGGTCTTGCGCATCGCGCCGCAGCTCGAAAATGGTGCAATCCGGCGCGTGGCGTTATGACTTGTTGGCGAATATAAAAAAACAAGCCTATGTTTAATAACGATTATTTATTTTTATGAAATGGCGGCCGGCCAGGGACGCCGAATTCGTTGCTGAACACCAGGGCAGGTAAAATCCCAGCTTGAAAATAAGCGTAAACACGTACATTAATAGCGTTATTTCCCGTGTTAGACTTATGGTCTTTCGCATCTTATACTTTTAGTGCAGGGTTTAGTGTGATGAAGACAAGCTATATTTTTACTTCTTTTTGTTAACTTCATGTTGCAAGGTAGTTCGTAATACCAAGGGCGAATTTTGCTGGATGAGATGTATTTATCCGCAAATCATGCCCGTATGTTTTGACTTCAAACAACTATAAATTTAATCAGGGGGGTTGACATGAGTGTTAAAGGGCAGTTGCTTCAGGATCCTTTTCTAAATATCCTGCGAAAGGAACGTGTGCCGGTTTCCATCTATCTGGTGAACGGCATTAAGCTGCAGGGGCACATCGATTCGTTCGACCAGTATGTTGTCTTACTGAGGAACTCGGTCACGCAGATGGTTTATAAGCACGCGATTTCCACCGTAGTCCCAGCCAAGGCAGTATCAATGCCAATTCCGGTTGAGACGCCAACTGACCAAAATGACTCATGATTCCGGTACGGAAGCAAAACTGAGTGATTCGGCAAATACTGCTATTTTGGTCAATGTCGATTTTGGCAAGCGGGATCAGGCAAGTCTGGATGAGCTCTGCCAATTGGCCGCCAGCGATCAGCTGTCGGTGGTGGCGATTATCGAAAGCAAGCGGAAAGCGCCTGACCCTGCTACCTTTATCGGCAAGGGAAAGCTAGAGGAAATCCGCCAGGAGCTGGCACAGTCACACGCAGCAATGGTGATTTTCAACCATGAGCTTTCTCCCATTCAGCAAAGAAATTTATCCAATTGGCTGACCTGTCGTGTAATAGACCGGACCAGCCTGATCCTGGATATTTTTGCCCAACGCGCTCGAAGTCATGAAGGGAAGCTGCAGGTTGAGCTGGCGCAACTGGAATATCTTTCCACTCGACTGGTGAGGGGGTGGACCCATTTGGAACGTCAGAAAGGCGGAATCGGCTTGCGTGGGCCTGGTGAAACCCAATTAGAGACGGACCGGCGGTTGCTCGCTAAACGGGTGAAGCTGCTCAAGGAGAAACTGGTTGCCGTTAAGCGGCAGCGAGAAGTACAACGTCGTTCAAGAAAACGGTCTGAAATCATGACTGTTTCCATCGTCGGTTATACCAATGCGGGCAAATCGACTTTGTTCAATCGACTGGTTCGCGCTGACGCCTATGCTGCCGATCAGCTGTTTGCAACCCTGGACACCACCACCCGCAAGCTGTTCATACCCGGCCACGGCTCAATCGTGATTTCCGATACTGTCGGCTTTATTCACGCTTTGCCTCATACCTTGGTGGCCGCGTTCCGGGCGACACTTGAGGAAACCAGGCAGGCTGATTTACTTCTGCATGTGGCGGACGCATCGAGCCCTGATCGTGATCAGCATATAGACGAGGTCAACAAATTGTTGCGGGAAATTGGCGCGGGGGAGATCCCGCAGATTTTAATTTTGAACAAAATTGACCAGATCGAATCAAATTCTACAGCGAATTACATACGTGATGAGTATGGTAGAATCAAAACCATTCGTCTGAGCGCGAAAACGGGAGAAGGTTTGGATTATCTGTATACCGCGCTGGCAGAAGCATTCAAACAGAATCAAACCGGGTCGCAGGCGCATCTCGCATTGCCTATACAGGCGGATGATGATGCCCGTACCACTTTTTTTAATAAAAGAAAGGATTAAATCATTATGGGTTTAAATGATCCACAGTGGGGGAAAAGGAGGGGTAATGCCGGTCCTCCTGATCTTGAAGAGATTATGCGCACCTTCAACCAAAAGATTAATGAAATCTTCGGCCGCAAAGGCGGGGACGGTGGCGATGAAGGCGGAGCTGGTGGTGGTCACGACAAACATGGAAGTGGCGGCATCATTATCATCCTCGTTTTATTGCTGGTCGCCTGGGTAGGTAGCGGATTTTATATAATCGACGAAGGTCAGCGAGGTGTTGTGCTGCGTTTTGGCAAGCATGTGGACACGACTTTCCCTGGTTTGCGTTGGCACCTGCCGTATCCAGTAGAGAAGGTCGAGACGGTCAATATCAGTCGCGTACGCACGGTTGAAATTGGCTACCGCACTAATGTGCGCAACAAGGTTCTGAAAGAATCGTTGATGTTGACCGATGATGAAAATATCGTCGATATTCAGTTCGCTGCGCAGTATATCCTTCGTAACCCCGAAGATTTTCTGTTTACCAATCGTGAGCCTGAAGCTGCAGTTTTGCAAGTGGCAGAAACTGCGATTCGCCAGGTCATCGGTAAAAGTAAAATGGACTTTGTGTTGTATGAGGGGCGTGAGCAAGTTGCGGCCAGAACGACTGAGTTGATGCAGGAAATTCTGGATCGTTATAAGATCGGTATTCTGATTAACCGGGTGACCATGCAGAATGCGCAACCCCCTGAGCAGGTGCAAGCTGCTTTCGACGATGCGGTTAAAGCTGGACAAGACAGGGAACGGCAAAGAAACGAAGGCCAGGCTTACGCAAATGATGTCATTCCGCGTGCCAGAGGTAGTGCCTCACGCCTGTTGGAAGAGGCTCAAGGGTACAAGCAGCGTGTGATGGCAACCGCAGAAGGTGATGCGAGCCGATTTGATCAGGTGCTGGTCGAATATGCCAAAGCGCCTGACGTAACCCGGGACCGTATGTATATCGATACCGTGCAGCAAGTCCTATCTAATACCAGCAAGATCCTGATCGACCAGGAAGGCGGGAACAATCTGCTGTATCTCCCTCTAGACAAGTTGATTCAAACGGAGTCGGGTAAGTCCAAACCGACGGCCAATATGAAGCCGCTGCCGCAAGTTCAGGATTATTCAACAGATGCGACTTTACGTTCGCGTGAATCGTTTCGTAGCCGTGAACGGGAGATAAGATAATATGAAAGCTATTTCTTCGATATTTACCGGTATTCTGATACTGCTGCTGGTGGTTGGCAGCGCGGCTATATACATCGTTGATGAACGAGAACAGGCCGTGGTATTCCAGTTGGGGGAGGTCATCGACGTCAAGACAGAGCCCGGATTGTATTTCAAAATACCGATTGCGCAAAATGTGCGCTTCTTTGAGTCACGTATCCTGACGCTGGATGCGGACGAACCGCAACGTTTCATTACTTCCGAGAAAAAGAACGTTATCGTCGATTTGTTTGTCAAGTGGCGTATTGTCGATGTGAAACAATACTACGTTGCTGTAAATGGAGACGAAGCCCTGGCACAAACGCGGCTGTCACAAACGATCAACTCGAGCATGAGGGATGAGTTCGGTAACCGGACCGTGCATGAAGTGGTATCTGGTGAACGCGACTTGATCATGGAAATCATGCGTCAAAAAGCGAATGCGGATGCTCGTAAAATTGGCGTTGAAGTTGTCGACGTGCGGTTGAAGCGGGTCGATCTGCCCCAGGAAGTGAGCGAATCTGTCTATCGCAGAATGGAGGCTGAACGTAAACGGGTGGCCAATGAATTGCGTTCGACCGGTGCTGCCGAGGCCGAAAAAATTCGTGCTGATGCCGATCGCCAGCGAGAAGTCATTTTGGCTGAAGCTTATCGCGAAGCTCAGAAAGTCATGGGTGAGGGCGATGGTCAGGCAACCGCAATCTACGCTGAGGCTTTCCAGAAAGATGCAAAATTCTACGAGTTCTACAGAAGCCTGGAAGCATACAAGCAGTCGTTCAGTGAAAAAGGCGATATGCTAGTGCTGGAGCCTAAATCGGATTTCTTCAAATATCTGAAAAGTCCAGTGGAACGTAAAAAGTAGGCCTAGTACTCCGTTCCGCCAAACCGTTTACATGAAATCGCGCCTTCGCCTGTCATGCGTTGTTGCAAATCCTCGCCATAGCTACGGCTATGACTGCGGTTTGCGCCTAGCCTGGCAGGCGAATCCATCGATTTCATTTGTAAGCTAATTGACGGAACGGAGTACTAGTAAAAACAGCTTGATTCGAAATTGGCCGCTAGATTCTGAACATGGTGGTCAATTTCAGATGCTTGCGAATATTTAACGTATTCCTATTGCCTCATCGGTACGATAACAAGCGTTTGTGGTATTTCCCTGATGACTCCTGCATTGTTTTTGTATGGTAGTGCCAGCAAATGGCGGTTGTGTCTAGTTTACTCAACCTGAAACAAAAGACGACAGGGAATTCTATTGGATTGTGATGATTGAACTGGCTGGATGCGGTAGACACTTTTTGTGCCGTACTGCATTTTGTCACGGGATCCATAAGGCCATTAATGTTCCTGCCGGGAAGCTATTGAGCAAGGCGTTTTCAAAAATCCTATGTGTTCAAAATAACTGGATACAGGCGCGAATGAATGGCAGGCCGGTTTTTTTGATCAATGAATTGATTTTCTAATTTTAGGATGTACTGATATGTGGGATACTTTAATGATGGCCATTGCATTGATGCTCGTGCTGGAGGGTATTCTACCGTTCGTATCTCCTAAAGCCTGGCGCGAGACCTTCGACAAACTTTTGCAGCTAGAAGATGGTCAGATACGCTTTATAGGTCTCAGTGCCATGCTAGTCGGTTTGATTATTCTCTATCTGGTCAATTAGTCGACACTTCTCAAGTTGTTTTATCTTTATCACTCCTACTATTGAACCGGGCACAATCGGCCCGGTTCAACATCAAAAATGCGCAATTGGTTGCTCCCTGAATATATTGAAGATGTTTTGCCGCATGATGCTTATCGCATAGAGAAGATCCGTCGCTGTATAATGGATTTGCTGCATGTCCATGGGTATCAATTTGTCATGCCACCCTTGCTGGAGTATGTGGAGTCGCTATTGTCCGGGAGCGGCGCTGACATGAACTTGCGTATGTTCAAGGTGGTTGACCAGCTGAGCGGCAGAATGATGGGCCTGCGCGCGGACATGACCCCCCAAGCTGCGCGAATCGATGCGCATTTGCTGAATACCGGCGGGATCACCCGCTTATGTTATGCAAGCAGTGTCGTGCATACCGTGCCTCTTGAAATCACGCGCACCCGGGAGCCTTTCCAGGTAGGGGCGGAATTATATGGCCATGCCGGCATAGAAAGTGATTTGGAAATTCAGCGCCTGGTACTGGCATGTTTATCTATCTCCGGTATTCAGTCCATTCATCTTGATCTTGGGCATGTACAGGTATTTCGCAACCTGATTCGGGATGCGAAAATTCTGCCGGAATTTGAAATGGAGTTGTATAGCGCACTCCAGGCAAAGGATATCGGTTCCTTGCAGGAGCTCGTGCGCACAGGGCTGGACAAGCGTTTGAGTCCGGAAATCCGGGCCGCATTGTTGCTGCTGCCCGAATTGTATGGCGATCGCACCGTGCTCGCGCGCGCACGCAAATATTTGCCTGCTTTTCCAGAAATTAAAGAGGCATTGAACCAGCTTGAACATGTGGCGGATACGCTCCAGCCGCATGTCAGTAAAATCACCTTTGATTTGTCCGATTTACGGGGCTATCACTATCACACAGGTATGGTGTTTGCTGTCTATACGGCGGGATGTCCTGCCGCCATCGCGCTCGGTGGCCGTTACGATGAAATCGGCAAATCATTTGGCAGAGCCCGGCCAGCTACCGGCTTTAGCTTGGATTTAAAGGAATTGTCGAGGCTGATCGAGGTGAACGACTATCCCAAGGGCATTCTTGCACCATGGCGAGCCAACGACGATCGGTTGGATGCAGTCGTCAAACAGTTGCGCGCCGAAGGCCATATCGTCATCGCAGAACTGCCGGGAGAGGATAGAGCGAGCGACACCTGCTGCGACAGAAAGCTCGTCCTCCAGCATGAGCAGTGGAAAGTCGTACCGATTTAGAATAATCAATAACCAGAAGAGATCATAATTGTATGGCCAAAAATGTCGTTGTCATTGGAACGCAATGGGGGGATGAAGGTAAAGGTAAGATTGTCGATTGGTTGACAGATCGGGCCAGGGGTGTCGTGCGTTTCCAGGGTGGCCATAATGCCGGACACACGCTGGTGGTCAGCGGCAAAAAAACCGTGCTGCATCTGGTTCCATCCGGTATCTTGCGTCCCCATGTCGTTTGTTATATTGGCAATGGCGTAGTGCTGTCTCCAATCGCGCTGCTGGAAGAAGTCGATATGCTGGAGCAGGCTGGGGTGGATGTAGTCGGCAGACTGCGAATCAGTGAAACCTGTCCCCTGATTCTTGCGCACCATATCGCGCTGGATAGTGCGCGCGAGTCCGCCAAGGGGTTGGACAAAATCGGCACAACCGGCAGGGGTATTGGACCTGCCTATGAAGACAAGGTAGCAAGGCGGGCAATTCGCCTGCAGGATTTGTTTCATCCCGGACGGCTATCCTGTAAGCTAAAAGATGTGCTTGATTACCATAATTTTGTACTGAAAAATTATTATCATGCGGCCGCCATCGATTTCAGCCAGGTGCTGGATGAATGCCTGCAGAATGCCGAGCGCATACGTCCCATGGTTGCGGATATCCCCAAGTTACTGTTCGAGGCCAATGCGGCTGGCGACAGTCTTCTGTTTGAGGGCGCACAAGGCGCGTTGCTGGATATTGATCATGGCACTTATCCGTTTGTGACCTCCAGTAACTGTATCGCCGGTGCTGCCTCGTCAGGCAGTGGTGTCGGGCCGCAGATGCTCAATTTCGTGCTGGGCATTACCAAAGCGTATACGACACGCGTCGGCGCAGGGCCTTTCCCAACCGAACTTTCCGATTCGGTGGGCGATCACCTGGCGCAGCGGGGTAACGAATTTGGTTCCACCACCGGCCGTCCTCGCCGTTGCGGATGGTTTGATGCAGCAGCCGTTAAGCGTTCGATACAGATCAATGGTGTTTCAGGGCTATGTATGACCAAACTGGATGTGCTCGATGGTCTCGAGACTCTGAAAATCTGTGTGGGTTACAAATCAAAAGAGACAGATCATTACTACGATATTTTGCCATTTGGAGCGGACGATCTGGCGGATTCCGAACCTGTTTACGAGGAATTGCCCGGCTGGCAGGACAGTACTGCAGGAATCAAGGATCTTGACCGGTTGCCTCCTGCAGCACAGAACTATCTGAAACGTATCGAAGAAGTGTGCGGGGTGCCAATAGCCATGATTTCCACCGGACCCGATCGTGCGGAAACAATTGTATTCCGCCATCCTTTTGAGTGATGGGAGACGCGGATTGCGGATAATTGAATTTCACCCCGATGGGTGAATGCTGGATGCAGAATCGATTGTAATTCTTGTTGCTACAGTCACGTAGGGTGCGCTTGCGCACCATCCAGCCGACGCTAAATTACGGTTGTCGGAAAAAGTCTGGCTTCGCGATTTTCAGCTTCGTGAATGATGAATATGCGCTCAGCAATAATTCATCGTCGGTTTTAAGGTGCGCAAGTGCGCCCTAGGAGGCTATCCGAGAATAGACTGATCTACTGCGGACGAGCCTGATTGGCCGGATTTTTCGATCCTTTTCGTTAAATAGAATGACTATTCGCCTCAAATGATCGAAAAATCCAACTCAATCAGCCTCGCCCTCGCTACGATCGCTATTCTCGGACAGCCTCCTAGTACTCCGTTCCGCCAAAACGCTTACATGAAATCGCGCCTTCGCCTGTCATGCGTTGTTGCAAATCCTCGCCATAGCTACGGCTATGACTGCGGTTTGCGCCTAGCCTGGCAGGCGAATCCATCGATTTCATTTGTAAGCTAATTGACGGAACGGAGTACTAGCATTGGGTGTTGTGGCCGTTCGGCCCGGTTATCTTTAGGAATTATGGGTTGCTTTCCTGTTGACTGCTTCCTTGCTGATGCCACTGCTGATAAAGCGTTTCAGAATATTCGTCCCATTTCTTTTTGGCCGCCAGCATTTTTTCATCAGCTTCCTGAGCGGTTTTTTGGGCAGCCTGCAGTTCTTGCTCGGCTTCAGCAAGCTTGCGCTTAAAGTAGCGCCAGCGTTCCTCTTTTACCCCGACTTCCTTTCTGGCCTTACTCGCTTCCAGTTCGGATTGCCTCATCTGTTCGTAAGCATAGCTGGTCTGCCGCTGTAATCCAGACAAGGATTCTGCCAAGCCGTGGGAAGATGTCATCAAATACAGCAAGAGTATCGCAAGGTATTTCATTTTCATCCTCTCCCGGAACCTTTGCAGTTATGGGTATATGCCCGTGGCTAACGTATAAGCGCGAGCCAGATCGGAAATTCAGTACAAATCACGGTGCAGAAAAATTAGCCAGCGTGTATCGATATGTAAGTTGCTGGCAAACGTGCCTGAATCTGGCGGAGAAGGCGTCTTCCACACTAATGTCTACTGGTATCTCTCTAAGTCTAATTATCCTTATATATCATAGTAAGTTACAAGTATTGTTGTCTGTTTTAGTCTCATGGTGTATGCTCAAATCTTGTTAATCGGGTACGGTATAGGGTACGGTAGAATAAGGGCGGAACATTGTGAGACGAATTCAAAATTTGACTGCACGTAAATGCGAGACTATCAAGGAGCCAGGATATTACGCTGACGGACAAAATCTATATTTACAGGTAAGCAAAGCTTTAAGCAAGTCATGGCTTTTCATTTATAAATTCCAAGGCCGAAAACATGAAGTAGGCTTGGGTGGTTATCCTGATATTTCGCTTGCTGTGGCGAGAGACGGCGCAGCAAGGTGGCGGAAAGTATTAATCGCAGGTGACAATCCAATTGAGATTAAACGCGAGCAGGAATATAAAAAACATTGTAGCAGAATCGATAATCCAACGTTTGCTCAATGCGCAAACAAATTCATTGAAAGCCATCAAGCGGGTTGGAAAAACCCGAAACACGCACAGCAATGGAAAAACACACTGGATCATTACGTCTTGCCAATTATTGGCAATCTTCAAGTTAAGCAAATCGACACCGGTTTAGTCATGCGTGTACTTGAACCGATATGGTTAGAGAAAAACGAAACTGCATCACGTCTTCGCGGACGGATAGAAAATATACTGGATTGGGCAAGCGTCCACAAATACCGGCAGGGAGATAATCCTGCACGTTGGCGTGGACATCTGGACAAGCTATTGAGTAGTCCAAACAAGATACAGCGCATAAAACATTTCAAGGCTTTGCCATATCACGAAATGAACGGCTTGCTGTTGGCGTTGAGATCTAACAGTAGTATTTCAGCGATGGCACTTGAATTCTTGATTTTGACTGCTGCCAGAACCGGTGAAGTCATCGGCTCACAGTGGAATGAAATCGATTTCAATCAAAAGATTTGGATTATTCCGGCTGAACGCATGAAGGTGAAGAAAGAACATAGAGTACCGATAGCAAGCCGAACACTTGAAATCCTATCCAATGTGAAACAGTTAAAGGTAAACGATTATATATTCCCTGGACGTACCAGGAACGGCGG
Organism: Nitrosomonas sp. ANs5; assembly: GCF_050584665.1. Lineage (NCBI taxonomy): Bacteria > Pseudomonadati > Pseudomonadota > Betaproteobacteria > Nitrosomonadales > Nitrosomonadaceae > Nitrosomonas > Nitrosomonas sp. ANs5. The sequence goes on along the minus strand of NZ_JBEUDO010000025.1, from coordinate 8,549 downwards.
CCTAAGTAATGCGGCAATGGATAAATTGCTTCAAGTTACACTCAATTACGATGCCACTGTTCACGGATTCAGAAGCACGTTTCGCGATTGGGCTAGCGAAATAACGAACTTTCCACATGAAATGTGTGAAATGGCCTTGGCTCACTCAATCAAAAATCAGGCCGAGGCGGCCTATCGGCGTGGCGATATGATAGAAAAGAGGCGTGTGATGATGGAAGCATGGTTGACATATATAGAAACAAAGCCATGCAAAGTGAAGTGATATCACTCGGTGGGTAGTTACGTAGAGACGGCTGAAGTAAGCTGAGCTTTGTGGAGTTTAAGGTTTCATTAATTATAGATATGAAATGGTGGGTATAGATGGATCTATTACCCCCGAACACTGCCCCCTGTCCTTGTGTATTAAATAGCCTATATTGATTTTCGATCTCAGGTGACCCTTGAACTTGACCGGTACGGTTTGATTAATCAATTAGCGTATTGAGATCAAGCTTTCTTTCTGTGCGTCAAGTGGATCACCCAAATCAAATAACATCGGTTTAAGCTTACCATTGGGAAATCCCTTCTCAGGGTAGGCAAATACGGTTAAGCCAAGATAAGCGAATCAAGTTAAGAGGATGGCCGCCACAAAATGGCTTGCCGAACCGATGTCAATTCCCGCCGCATTCGGGTGCGTCAATTCTAGTGCCATTCTCTTGCGTTGTGCCATGCCTTCCTCCATTATCTCGTTTGGAATGCCGCAACGGTTCGGGTACGTCGTTATACTCACTCTCTCAAACGGGATGGCTGCTTTCGCAGCCTCGCCAATGTCGCAGACGTGACCCGTGACCACGCTCATTTACGGGCAGGGACGCTCCAGTGACTGTTCGGTCTTCGCCATCGCGGTATTCCACTTTACCGCACATCTCGCCGCTTCGTATTTCTTTCAAACGCATTGAGGACGAAGGCAGATTACTACGCTCATTTCATATTGGAAGAGACTAACAATTGACGACCAAACTGTTTTCCGGTACTTTTGGTTATTATAACTAGGCTAGGCAGGGAGAGTTTCATGTACAACAAAGATGAACCCGGCCAGACCAGGATATATCGGTCACCGGCCCGTTTTATTGGTATAAAATGTTACAGAATATTATGGTCTACCCTCACTGTGTTTTTTTTGGCTGGACAGGCAGGTTGGGCATCTGCGAATACTGCATCTGAGACGGAAGAGCTTTTTAATTGGGCTGAAAGTGCCTTGCCAGATTTATTTACACAACATCGTGCAACCTTAAGCAGTCCACCCTGGCTTTATCGCTTTTATCCCGAGACGGGAGTTTATGCAGGTGTCAATACGGATAATCATAACGTTTATGTGCTAGGCGGCGCATTCGGTAATGAAATCCCGGTATTTATTGATACATTAGCTAGTCTACTGGCTATGGCGAGAAATGAAATGCAGGATGGTGAACATCCCATCCTCACCCGTAAACTCAATGATACCGGGATCTCCACCTGCGCAAATAACTCGGTTGACGGTTTGCCTTGTCCTGTCAGTGGTTTTCCTGGCCAGGATGCCGAGCACGGGCGTGACGCGCTGGCGTCGGTCGGTTTGTTGCAGAAGGTGGGGGGTGGCAATGCCGGGTTTGATTTCACCAAGCTGGATTCCAGCGGCAATCCGCTGCCGGCCAGCGCAACTGAATGGAGTTGCGTCAAGGACAACCACACTGGCCTAATCTGGGAGGAAAAAACAACCAGCGGATTGCGCAGCATGCACAATCTCTACACCTGGTATAACCCGGACAGCAGCACGAATGGTGGTCATCCCGGCGTTCAGAACGGCACCAGCCGTTGCAGCGATTCTAGCTGCGATACGCATGGTTACGTGCAGGCGGTCAATGCTCAAGGCCTTTGCGGCGCGTATGATTGGCGCATGCCCGCAAAAGAAGAATTGCGCAGCATCGTTGATTACAGCCGGATCAAGCCGGCCATCGATACTACTTATTTTCCGAGTACGCCGCCGGCAGCGTTTTGGTCTGTGTCCCCGATTATCAGTGGTGGGGGTAACAACGCGCGGGGCGTGGCTTTTGCCGGTGGCCATGACTTTAACAGCGGTAAGTCCCTCAATCACCACGTTCGACTCGTGCGCGGCGGACAGTGATTTTTGATATTTGTGTTTGTTAAAGGGGGATGCCATGAATGCGTATAGAGTTACAAGGCAGATGTCGTAAGGGCGTGGCAGTCAGCAATTGCTGTTGGTCGGGCAGTCAATCAGTCAGTCAGGGATTTTCCGCACTATCACGAATATACTGTGGGCCGATCTGCGTCGGCAGGCGATGCAGATTTGCCGGTTTCTGGCGCGTGCCTGCCATGACAAGGAACAAGGCTGGCTTATGTCATTCAACTAAATAAAGCCATTGATGATTTAAAAATACAACCGCAACTGGCGATAGTGCTGGTAGCCTTTCGTCATTTCAAGGCGTATGAAACCATTGCCAGGCTGGCCGTGGGCAAACAGAGCGGGGAATGGCGGCATGGTAGATTGGGGTGAATGCAATGAGCCCCGACGATACCCTGAATATATGAATAACAGTATGATATAAAACCATGCGATACCGGCGGAAGTGGATTGCGGGAGAGACGCATTTTTTACGGTAAATCTTGCGGAACGCCAGCGGTGTTTACTGGTTGAGCATATTGATGTGTTGCGCGCTGCGGTAATGTCGGTGAAAAAAAAAAATCATCCTTTCCATATCGACGCGCCTGTGGTGTTGCTGGATCATCTGCACGCATTATGGATGCTGCCGGAAGGTGATGCTGATTTTGCAACGCGCTGAATGCTGATCAAGGGCCGATTTGTGGCAAACAATTAACGCCACGCAGTGCCAGCTGGGTTAACAAGGGTGAGCGCGGTATCTGGCAGCGGCGGTATCGGGAGCATGTGATTCGTGATGATGCGGATTACGCGCGGCTTGTGGATTATTTTCATTTCAATTCGGTGAAACATGGCTATTTCTGCCTCGCGGCTGATTGGGCGTATTCGAGCATCCACGGTTATATCGCGGCTGGACAGATTGTGCGTGATTGGAGCCGCTGAAAACGAAGAAGTCAGCGGTTGGGGTGAATGAAATGAACCCCAACATGTGTGTCACGTTTGTGGTGGCGTTTTGGTTGGGGTTCACAGGCTCACCGCCAACCTACGCAATTGGGCGAGTTGACATGAACACTGCGCCCCCCGGCATCTGCCGATAGATTGGATTTTTCAAAATACCCTTGATAACTGACTGGAGAATCACTATGAAAATAGAGTACTCTCTGTATTTTGCGCTGATCGCATTGTGCGCGTTGTTTACATTCGCGAAACCGCTGTACGCGCAAACCTGCCGCAATGACATCACACCGACGACGCCAACCCAGGATTTTACTCTTCATGACGACAGCACGGTTACGCACAACAAAACCGGGCTGATGTGGATGCGCTGCGCACTCGGCCAGAGCTGGAATGGCGTGGGCTGCACAGGCAATTCTCAGTCGCATAACTGGCAAGGCGCATTGCAGGTCGCTGATGGTTTCAGCTTCGCCGGTCACGACGACTGGCGGCTGCCCAACATCAAGGAGCTTGGCAGCATTGTGGAACAGGCTTGCATCAGCCCCGCAATCAACACTACGGCTTTTCCGGCTACGCCATCGACCAATTTCTGGTCTGCGTCCACGGATGCCAAAAGCGTGAATTTCGCGTGGCTCGTGGCTTTCAGCACTGGAAATGGCAGCGTCACCCTTAAATCCCACGTCTATAGCGTTCGGCTCGTGCGCGGCGGAGAGTGATTTTTGGATGTTTGTTTTGGGTGGTTGGGAGGATGCAATGAAACCCAGCGTATACAACGAATTGTCAGAGCCCTGACGGGGTCACGGAAACATTGCCAGACGATGATACGAAAGGCGAGTATGCATCAATGATTTTTTCTCCTTTATTATTGATTTGAAAACGGCAAAGATAAACGATACCTTCCATATTGATATGGTTCTCAAAGCATCGTTATTATTGAAGCAATATTTATGCCATGCTTTCATTTGATGATTTTGAGAAGGTAAAAGATTGCAGCCATACATCTAGATTTTGTATGAGATGCATTTTTTCTTTCCCTGCTGGAATCTGCTGAGTAACACCTTATCAACTTCACCATAACAGCACGGTGATTGCGACTTCAAGGGTCAAATCGCCGAACCCAGGGATGAAATAAAAGGCCAAATCGCACGCATCTATTTCTACATGCACGACCGCTACAACATGCGGATATCCCGGCAACAGCAACAGTTATTGATGGCGTGGGATAAACAATAACCAGTCAACGATTGGGAACGGGAACGAGACCGGCGCATTGCTACCCGCATGGGGCATAGTAATCTGTTCGTGACTGGTGAGCGTTAATGGACATTGGAGCATAAGAATACCGCCGACGGCATTTACAAGCCGATTCCAGCCGATTATCCGGCATCGCCCAAGACCAATCCGGTTGTAGCCGGTGTCATTCGTGGCAACAATAACAGCAAGGTTTATCACCTGCCGACTGGTTGCCCGAGTTATGACACGATCAAGCAGAAGAATATCGTCGAGTTTTCCAGTGAAGCTGAGGCTCAAGCAGCCGGGTTCCGGAAGGCGGGGAATTGCCGGTGAAGGCAGGGATGTCGCCACGCTTGCGTTGAAAAATGGCTTGGAACTTCGCTTAAACGTGGTGGTTCTGGGTAGTTGAGGGGAAAATGGGTAGATTTGCAGGAGGGATGGAGATATATTTGCATCGTACTGTCGGCAGCCCTGCCGGGTTTAGCCCAACAAACGGTTAGGTGTGGCACTACTCAATTTGCCACCGACTCAAATTGACGAATACCGCGCACAATGGTTCGTCTAGATAGGCGCGTGGTGAATCCCCCATTCGCGCTACAAGATCATTTGCGTAGTCAGCGGAGTCCTCTGCATATGGCCCACGCTTGAGTTTAAACATTTTCTTAATTTGGTCCAATACCATGCCAGCCTTAACCATTGCTCTGGTTGTTTGGACTATCTCAACTTGCGATACATCGGCTTTCCATATTTCAATTGTTTGAAGCGCAAGATTTCGTCCCATATGAAGAACCGCATGGCAGGCAACGCAAAGAGCAACAAGGTTTTCAGGTTTGTTGTCGCCACTTTCTTCGAGATGATGAACGTTCATCCACCTAAGCGCCCGGTGGCCGCAACTGGTGCAGGTGTGGTTGTCTCGTTCAAGAACTATTTTTCGAATGCGATCCCATTCTGCCTTTGGTGGGCGATTTGGATACCACAATTCGGGATTGGTGATGCCGGGGCGCAAGATTTTTTTTTCAATTTTCGACAATTGCATTCCCTCCGAGAAACTAGAACACCTAACAAATAGCGTTTAACCGCCGCCTTCCAAAAGTTTGCACTAGCTGCTACCTTATCGGCGGCAAATAAACTTTCTTGAACTAAACTACCAGGAAAGCAGTGATTATGGGGATTGCAAGGTTGTAGATGCGTGAGTCAACCAATAATTGTGACAACAGGTACGTTTGGAGTCAAAAAAACAGCATTTTGGCTAGGTTGATTCTGGCTTTCTGTCGATAATCTTCTGATTTGCGATCTCAGTCCTAGAGTGCGGGCGAGACTCGCCGCTTCAGTTGCCACGCTATCCTGGCCTTGAATTGATCACTGCCTAGCACTCACCTTTATTGGTTGCCGAGCGTATTTCATCAAGCGCTTTTTCCATAAGCTGTGTCTCAAGCATCTGCCGATAGGCTCTTTGCCGTTGAACATCCATTCATCCGTTATGCTCAACCTGCTATATTCCCGTTGCGGTGCGACCACCTCATCGGGCTGACCCAATGCGTTATACCGGTAAATTAACCCTGGATAATCCTCCGGATACGTTACCAAGCGGTATGTAGTAGATTCAATTCAATATAGAGCATGCAGGTGAACATATTTTTTTAGGCTATGTAGCAATTAACTGTTGAAATTGTCTTGTTTTTCCAAGTGCTATTAGGAAACAAAGGGTTGGCGTAACGTTCTGACCGAGACGGTCAATCATTCTATGCCACCCCAGATAACTCGCAAGATAGCGCGTTGCTACACCATGGAACTTTGCTATCCATTGTCTGAGCCGGCTGCCATAAGCATTAACATTCTGAATGTGATAAACATCGTTGATAACTCGTTGCCCTGCGGCAATCTTGACTGGACGATGAACAATTTTTGCATTCCTGGTGATTTGTCTGTAGGCGGGCATTCCATCTGTGCAAAGAATGACATCTTTGCTTAACAAAGGAATGAGCACTGGTCCGGTTTGCTCTGCGCTTGTGCCACGTAGTATACGATCATCAGTTTCACCATGACGATCACGTATCACTAGCACAGGTATCTGTTCTTTTGATGTGCCTCGCTTGGCAGCTTTGCCGCCTCGTTTGCGTGCGGCTCTCGGTAAATGACGTTGCCCCTTAAAAGATTCCAGAAAATACATTTCGTCAGCTTCAACAATGCCATTCATTTTGTTAGATTGATGGATTGCAGGGATTCGCAAAAAGCGATGACGCCATTTAAAGCTCGTGTTCTTGGTTATTCCGCAGTGGATCGCGGCCTTACGTACACTCAATCCTTGAACCATCGCTTGTTCATAATCAAACCATTTGTCTTTGAGGCGTAATCGGGCCAATGCCGTGCCTGTCAGAGCATTAAATGTGTGATTGCAGTGGCGACATCGATAGCGTTGTAATTCACTGGCTTTGCCCCACCGATACAGCTTTGTTCCCTGACAATAGGGGCAAATTGGTTCATCACTCTGCCCTTGTTCAATCAATTCTATGACCGTATCAGCACCAGCTTTTCCTTCTAATCTTTCTCGAAGCTTGTCTCGCTGACCGCGGCTCATCCGTTCAACCGATTTTATCCAATCTTTGAATTCAGCTGCTTTCATGATGCATACCTCTTTTTTACATCTCGATGCATATTTTGGCCAGCAATTCAACAATTAATTGCTACAGAGCCTTTTTTTAACTGTCGACCTGTGATCGACGCTCTAATTTTCTTTATTCGCTACCTGTCCCCGTTGCCTGTTTACTGGGTGATAGGTATGCAGCGGGGTTGGGGTTGGGTGTGGAGCCAAACTTGAATAAGTCCATTCGGCTATAGCGACTAACTTCACAACAAGGTGACAAGGCCGTTCAAAGCCATCTTGAAAGAAGATGATTGGACTGGTAATACGAATGGCGGCCATCCTGATGGTAGCAGACCGGTCGGAATCACAGGGCATTTATGGCCGCAAACGTGGATACAATGAAAATATACATCCCCAAAAGCTTTGCAATGCCACCGATGGTTCGGCCGGCCCAAGTCTCTGCAGCCCCCTCCCGGCCTGCACTTGTCCGGCCATGAAAAGTACCATTGATAACATGACCAACGATAGCAGGGGGTTCTCCTGCCAACCAGGAACCCAACGTCATCATTAAGATCGCAAGGACGATTCCGGTCAGGCCAGCTTCCCACCCGAGTCCAGTGATGAAATTATGTAATAGCACACTACCCCCCCAAAACCAGGCAAGTACGGAGTCGATCCCGTTCAAGACAGCACTCAGGGTTTCCGAGTCGGAGGTAAATAACTCATTCATCAGCGGCAACTACTCACCTCCCGAAAAAAAAATTCAAAAAGCGTTTGACAGGTTTTTGGGCGAGAAAATTTTGATTTTATTATGTATCGAGAAATTCCTGCACTACACACCTTAAATTTAGGAATAAGCCGCTTCTGTAAAAATTTAATCATTTTGGTTTGGCCATATAAATGTATTTTTTGTATCTACTAATAGCAATGGATTGGGCAGTATCTCAGCACTTGATCTCCTATATGAGATATCGTGTTCCCAATCTTGACCCACGCCATGTCCATTGAATCATTCTTGTGAGGGAATTCATACATTCTTGGGTCAAGAGAATTTGTGCAAACGGCTTTGGGCTTAAAATATAACCTAGTGGATTGGTTGCGGTGTTCTTGATTTTCAAAGCAGCTGGATTCTTTTGCGCCAAGTGCTTATAAAATGCCAGATGAGATTCGAATGCTTGTTCAACTTTCATCATATATAAGAGGTAGTGTTCGCCACTAAAGCCCTTACTCTTGGCTCTCGATGTAAAAACTAATATCCATTTACCGTTCCACCCATTGGTATCGTGATACATTCGCATGGTATGTTTGCAAGTGCATAGTGTTGCAAGCCCGCCTTCTAGGTTCGGCCCGCTGCCATAGTGATGGATGGTCTTTGAGTTTTTATCAAATCTTGTCGTTGCGACAGTGTAAACACGAACTTCGTCAGCAGCTTTCCCCACGAGTCTATTCAGTAGTTCTTTAAGTGCGATCCCTTTCCATGTATTCAAATCCTGATATTTTTTATTTCGAATATCTTCTGATCCATTACCCACGCTACATGATAACTTCCGCATCTGAAAAACTCAAACCAGCACGGTTGCTCATACGTTGGCTATAAACACACATGCCATTCATATAGTGTTTGCATACATAAAGATAATTGTA
>NZ_JBEUDO010000024.1:0-44865 GCF_050584665.1 Nitrosomonas sp. ANs5 | reverse complement strand
AGAAGATGAGGGCGACAGCGATGCCGCCGCAACCGAGTCCGCTAGCGACGACGAGTCTGATGATGAGGACGACGACGAGTAAGTATCAGTAATCGTAAAGATAAATAGGCGTATTCTGATTGATTGAGAGGGCCCGCGTTAATTTTTTGTTACATTTTCGCGGGCTTCCTTTTTCTATGGTATTTGCCTGCTCGGGTGTGTTGTTAACCGATGGACCAACCCTGAAATAGTGGACTGCTGTTTTCAGCTGCGGGCATGCATTGTGATGCAAATTTTTTGTGGGTAGTGAGGGAAATAAGTGACTGTCGTTCGTTTGCCGGATGGAACAGAAAGGGTGTTTGATCACCCGGTTACAGTATTGGAAGTGGCGGAATCAATTGGAACTGGGCTCGCGCGTGCCGCCTTGGCCGGGAAATTGAATGGTAAATGGGTCGATTTGTCGACGACTATTGAGACCGATAGCGATTTTGCCATAATTACCGATAAAGATCCCGAGGGGCTGGAAATTATTCGACATTCCTGTGCGCATTTATTGGCGCATGCTGTAAAAGAATTGTTTCCGGAAGCGCAAGTGACCATCGGTCCAACTATAGAGAACGGATTCTATTATGATTTCTCTTACAAGCGGCCATTTACTCCAGAAGATCTGGCCGCAATCGAGAAAAGAATGGGTGAAATCAGTCAAAGAAACCTGAAAATACAACGCCAGGTTTGGGAACGTTCTGAAGCGATTAATTTTTTTAAAGATCAAGGCGAGCATTATAAAGCCCAAATTATTGAATCTATTCCTGGCAGCGAGTCGCTTTCACTGTATTCGCAAGGTAATTTCACGGATCTGTGTCGCGGGCCCCACGTACCCTCTACAGCCAAGCTAAAAGTTTTCAAGCTGATGAAGGTGGCTGGCGCTTATTGGCGAGGTAATGCTGCCAATGAGATGCTGCAGCGAATATATGGTACAGCTTGGGTACGTAAAGAAGAGCAAAGCACCTATCTGCATAGGCTGGAAGAGGCTGAGAAGCGGGATCATCGTAAACTGGGCAAGCAACTCGATTTGTTTCATATGCAGGAACAAGCGCCAGGAATGGTTTACTGGCATCCGAAGGGCTGGGTGATATGGCAGCAAATCGAGCAGTATATGCGCCAGATTCTTGCTAAAAATGAATATTTGGAAATCCGTACGCCACTGGTACTGGATAGATCCTTGTGGGAGTGCTCCGGGCACTGGGAAAATTTTCGTGAAAATATGTTTGTGACGGAATCAGAGAACCGGCACTATGCTATTAAGCCAATGAATTGTCCCGGTCATGTGCAGGTGTTCAATCAAGGTCTCAGGAGTTATCGGGACTTGCCTTTACGGTTGGCGGAATTTGGTTCCTGTCATCGAAATGAGCCATCAGGTGCCTTGCATGGCATTATGCGCGTGCGGGCCTTCACGCAGGATGACGCCCATATTTTCTGCGCCGAAAATCAGATACAAGATGAAGTCGTGCAATTCATCGATTTGCTAAACCAGGTCTATAAGGACTTCGGGTATAACGAGATTTTAGTCAAGCTTTCTACACGCCCCCCTAAAAGGGTTGGGTCTGAGGAACAGTGGGATAAAGCCGAGGCTGCATTACAGGCTGCATTGGATCAGAAAGAGCTGGCGTGGGCTTTGCAGCCGGGTGAGGGCGCATTTTATGGACCCAAAATCGAGTTTTCATTAAAAGATAGTCTCGGGCGCGTATGGCAGTGCGGGACGCTTCAGCTGGATTTCTCCATGCCGGGCAGACTGGGGGCAACTTATGTCGCGGAGGATAATACGAGAAAAGTGCCCGTTATGTTGCATCGCGCCATACTGGGTTCAATGGAGCGTTTTATTGGTATTCTTATCGAGCATCATGCGGGTGCGCTGCCGTTATGGCTTTCTCCAGTGCAAGTCATGGTGCTGAATATTTCCAAAAATCAGAATGATTATGCCCAGGCGATTGCCGATGAATTAAAAAGACACGATATTCGCACCAGTCTGGACTTGAGAAATGAGAAAATAAGCTATAAAATCAGAGAGCATAGTCTGCAGAAGTTGCCTTATCAGATCATTGTTGGCGACAAGGAGATGAGCTCGCAAACCGTTGCGGTTCGCGATCGGTCAGGTGCCGACTTGGGTTCAATGACTTTGTGTGGCTTTATAGATCGGTTGCAGAAAGAGATATCTATAAAAGTTTGATAGTGAGGTTCTAGATTCTGGAGGAATTACCATCGCTCAGGGAAAAGCTGTAAGAATTAATGATGAAATCTCGGCGCCACAGGTTCGATTGATAGGTCTTGATGGTGAACAGTTGGGCATTTTGTCTATTGCCGAAGCTAAGGATTTAGCTGAGCAGGCAGGCGTGGATTTAGTTGAAATTGCGCCAGGTGCTCAGCCGCCAGTCTGTAGAATAATGGACTACGGTAAATTTCTTTATCAAGAGAGCAAGAAGAAGCATGATGCAAAGCTGAGACAGAAGCAGATACAGGTTAAAGAAATCAAGTTCCGGCCTAATACGGACGAGGGCGATTACAATATCAAGATGCGTAATTTAGTCCATTTCTTGGAAGAAGGAGATAAAGTTAAAATCACGCTTCGTTTCCGAGGTCGAGAAATGGCCCATCAGGAGTTCGGTGTCAGGCTGCTGGAAAGGGTGCGGGAAGATCTTGATGAGCATGCAATCGTGGAGCAATTTCCTCGACTGGAAGGGCGGCAGATGGTTATGGTGCTAGCACCTAAAAAGAAAGAAGTGAAAACCGGTAAATCCAAAGAAACCGAAACCGAATTAAAAACTGGCGCCAAGAACGAGTTAACATCCTAGTAAATAGGCTGTTCTTGGTGATAAATGAAGTTAGCTGTATTAATTACAAGTGATCTCTGGGTATTCAAAGTTTTCTGGATAGAAACACCCCGAATCATATCAAAGAGGAAAGATCGATGCCTAAAATGAAAACCAAAAAGGGTGCTGCCAAACGTTTCAAGGTCAGAGCAGGTGGTAGCATCAAGCGCTCACAAGCATTCAAGCGCCATATTCTCACTAAAAAAACAACCAAGAATAAGCGTCAGCTTAGGGGGATCACCGCCATACATGCAAATGATATGGCTGCTGTGCGTACCATGCTGCCCTACGCTTAAGGAGGGGTACAATGCCAAGAGTCAAGCGGGGCGTCACAGCACACGCCCGTCACAAGAAAATCCTCAAACTTGCTAAAGGTTATCGCGGAAGGCGCAAGAACGTATATCGTGTTGCCAAACAGGCGGTGATGAAGGCCGGGCAATATGCTTATCGCGATCGCCGCCAAAGAAAAAGACAATTTCGCGCGTTGTGGATTGCCAGAATTAATGCGGCGGCAAGAGAACATGGTCTGCCTTATAGCGTATTCATGAATGGACTTAAGAAAGCGGGTATCGAGCTCGATAGAAAAGTCTTGGCGGATTTGGCCGTGTTTGATAAAGCCGCTTTTGGGAAGATGACAGATCAGGCGCGAGCCAGTCTGGCGTCTTAAAGTAATCGGAATTGATGTAGTTACTGATAGGGAAATTGGCCAAAGCCGTAAGGTCATTGTTAGTATAAGTTTTTACTTTCTTTGATTTAATGTGGCTGAGTATTGTTGTTCTCTAGCTACCCAGATCAAATTATTAAGGGAGGCCGGCTTGATCATAGCTTGACCTCCCTTTTTTATGAACAAGTCATTTTATTTTTATGAATAATCTAGAAAACTTGGTCAGTGCTGCAATAAGTTTATTTGATGAAATGAACAATATTGCAGATCTCGAACAAGCCAAAGCTCGATATCTGGGTAGGGATGGGGAGATTACTGCGCTGTTGAAGGGCCTTAAAGAGCTGACACCTGCAGAACGGCCCGTCATGGGTGAGCGGATCAACCAGGCAAAAAGAATGTTGGAAGAAGCGCTTGCGCGCAGACGCGGCTATCTTCAGGAAAAAGTGATGGCGGCACGTTTGGCTGAGGAGAGTTTGGACGTCACGTTACCGGGACGCGGAATGGGGATGGGTGGGCTTCATCCTGTTACCAGGACAATGATGCGGATCGAGTCGCTGTTTCATTCTATTGGCTTTGCAACAGCAACCGGTCCAGAAATTGAAACAGATTTTTATAATTTCACCGCCTTGAATATTGCCGAGAATCATCCTGCTCGTGCAATGCACGATACGTTTTATGTGGATGAGGGCAAGTTGCTGCGCACGCATACGTCCCCGGTCCAAATCCACTACATGCAAAATCATAAACCCCCGATCAAAATTATTGCACCGGGACGTGTCTATCGCTGCGATTCGGATGTCACGCATACACCGATGTTTCATCAGGTTGAAGGACTCTGGATAGATGAAGATGTTAATTTTGCGGCATTGAAAGGTGTGCTGGCAGAGTTCATGCAAAACTTTTTTGAACGGAGCGATTTGCAGGTACGCTTTCGTCCTTCTTTTTTTCCGTTTACCGAACCCTCTGCAGAAATGGATATCGCTTGCGTGATGTGTAACGGCAAAGGTTGCAGAGTTTGCAGTGATACCGGTTGGTTGGAAGTGCTCGGCTGTGGCATGGTTCATCCTAATGTGATGAACCATGTTGGACTGAATAGTGAAGAAAATGTTGGTTTTGCCTTTGGCCTGGGTGTGGAGCGTCTAACTATGTTGCGCTATGGCGTAAATGATTTGCGTTTGTTTTTTGAGAATGATTTACGTTTTCTGAAGCAATTCAATTGATTCCAACTAACTGATCTGTAGTTATGAAATTTTCCGAGAGATGGCTGCGCGCATTCGTCAATCCCGCTTGTTCCAGTGAGGAATTGGCCCATATATTGACCATGGCTGGGTTGGAGGTGGAGAGCGTCACACCAGTAGCCCCCTTTTTTGATAAGGTTGTAGTGGCAGAGATTGTTTCCATACAAAAACACGCCAATGCCGATCGTTTGAAGGTATGTATGGTCGATGTGGGTGAGGCCAGTGAGACCTGTTTGCAAATAGTCTGTGGCGCGCAAAATGTTGTGGTGGGAATGAAAACCGCTTGCGCGCTGGTAGGCGCCCAGCTACCGGGATTGAATATCCGAAAAAGCAAGGTACGCGGAATCGAATCGTTCGGGATGTTGTGTTCTGCCAAGGAGCTTGGGTTGGCGGACGAGGCTGAAGGGTTGCTGGATCTTCCGCGCGAGGCGCAGGTCGGACTTGATTTCCGGGAATATTATGCGCTCGATGATCGGATATTATCACTCAAACTGACTCCTAATCGGGCAGACTGTCTTGGCATGTATGGGGTTGCGCGTGAGATCGCAGCGATAACGGATACCGATTTTGTGTTACCGGATATCGTGCCCGTCAAGGATGAGATTGTGGATCAGGTTGCAATACATGTGGATCAGCCAGCAGCGTGCCCGCTCTATTGTGGTCGAGTTGTACGCGGTGTGGCGCTTGATGTTTCAACGCCGATATGGATGACCCGGCACCTTGAACGGAGCGGCCTGCGTCCCATTAATCCGGTAGTGGATATTATCAATTATGTCATGTTGGAAATGGGTCAACCCATGCATGCTTTCGATTTGGGTTGCATCGGAAGTGAAGCTGGGCGGTCGATATGCGTGCGATTCGCACAGGCCCAGGAATCTCTCCAGCTGTTAAATGGCGAGGACTTGTTGCTCCGTGAGAATATGCTGATCATTGCTGATGCGACCAAGCCCTTAGCCTTGGCGGGAATTATGGGGGGTCGCGAGAGCGGGGTGGAGCAGGCGAAAACAATCGATATTTTTCTTGAGAGCGCGTATTTCTCGCCTTCCGTCATAAATGGCAAGTCATTTGAGCTTGGATTTACATCTGATTCAGCGCATCGCTTTGAGCGCGGGGTCGATTTTTCAATGACACGTAACGCTTTGGAGCGTGCTACTGCCTTGATTATCGATATCTGTGGTGGCAAAGCCGGGCCAGTCACGGAATTGAAGCATGACTTGCCGCAACGCGACGTCGTCCAGGTTCGTCCGCGTCGTATAGCGAAAATCCTGGGGGTGGATTTAGGAATCGATCTGGTAGAAAGCTACTTGCGGCGCTTGCAATTCGATTTCTTGGTTAAAGAGGATGTATTTTATGTGACGCCCCCCTCGTACCGCTTCGATCTGGCGATCGAGGAGGATTTTATCGAAGAGCTGGCGCGCATCCATGGCTATGATCAAATTCCTGCTTGTATGCCCAAGGCAAGGATGTATATGTTGCCGGAACCTGAAACAGGCAGCACTTCAGTATCACAAATACGGCAAATCATGACTGTGCGTGATTACCAGGAAGTGATCAATTATGCCTTTGTCGATAAGAACTGGGAATCTGATTTCTCAGGCAATGCATCGCCGGTAGCGCTGAAGAATCCGATTGCCAGCCATATGAGTGTGATGCGTAGCAGTTTGCTAGGGGGGCTAATCAGCAACTTGCAGTTCAATCTCAATCGCAAGCAGAGCAGAGTCAGAATATTTGAAATAGGCCGCTGTTTTTTGAATGAGGGAAGTATAAGAAAAGAAGTTGAGTATGTGGCAGGGCTTTGTTCTGGCAGCGCTTTGCCTGAACAATGGGACGCCCCGGCGCGTGATGCAGACTTTTTTGATGTCAAGATGGATGTCGAGACATTGTTGCGGAGCAAGCATGTTCGTTTCGAGCCGGCGGTTCATCCGGCTTTGCATCCTGGAAAATCGGCCCAAATCTTGGTCAATCAAAGACCGTCTGGTTGGTTGGGAGAGCTGCATCCCAGATGGCTCAGCAAATATCATTTGCCGCGGAATGCTGTATGGTTTGAGCTGCAGATCGATACACTGGCAGCAGAAACGCTGCCCGTGATGAGAGCGTTGTCGAAGTATCCTCCCGTAAGAAGAGATATTGCGATTGTGGTAGATAATGATGTCAGCGTGCATGGGCTGCTGGAAGCGATGTATGCGGCGAAATCCGCAATCATTTCCGAAATAGCTTTGTTCGATTTATATAGTGGGGAGAAGCTAGAGCCCAGTAAAAAAAGTCTCGCATTTCGTATCCTTCTGCAGGATATTGAAAAAACACTTACAGATCAGGAGATTGATCTGGCTGTTACGGGCTTGATCGATGTGTTGGGTCAGAAATTCGGTGTGACATTGCGTCGCTAATGGCATCCTGGTCAAAGGGATTGTTCATTGGTGCAATTGCAGTTATTGCATGCTGTCGCTGCCAATCGGATTTTTGCGGGACAGAATATTTGAAGAAGAGCATTTATTCTCTATCTAAGGGGTGAATATGGCGTTAACTAAAGCAGAGTTGACTGATTTATTGTTTGAAAATGTTGGGTTGAACAAACGGGAAGCGAAGGAAATAGTCGAATCATTTTATGAAGAAATGCGTCTTGCATTGCAAAATGGCGACGGTGTGAAGTTGTCAGGATTTGGCAATTTTCAGTTGAGAACCAAACCGCAGCGCCCGGGGCGCAACCCGAAAACAGGGGAAGAGATTCCGATCTCGGCGCGGCGCGTAGTGACTTTTCACGCCAGTCAGAAACTGAAGTCTATGGTAGAAATGAATTACCATGGAAAATCTGAAGCCAAGTGATGTGCTTCCGCCGATACCGGCGAAACGCTATTTCACCATCGGGGAAGTGAGTGAGCTGTGTAATGTGAAGCCGCATGTTCTGCGTTATTGGGAGCAAGAGTTTGCGCAGTTGAAACCGATAAAGCGTCGGGGTAATCGTCGCTATTATCAACATCAGGAGGTCATTCTTATCCGGCGGATACGTGAGTTATTATACGACTACGGTTTTACCATAAGTGGCGCACGCAATCATCTGATACATGGCTTGCAGGGACAAGTGGATGGCTTATCCGTGCAAGGCGGTGCGCCGATGGAATTTTCCAGACCTTGTTCTGGGGGCGTGGATGTGACAGCGCTCAGAGAAGAATTAAAGCGCATCATTGCTTTGCTTGAGGCCAAATAACCGCTGCTAAAGCGTTCGGACAAATCTTTAAAGGCCAAGCTGCAGAACAATTTTAGCGTGGTTGCATCGACAACAGATTTCTTAGTCTGGTCTTGTTTGCTATAATGAACAGTAACGGGGCGTAGCGCAGCCTGGTAGCGTACTTGCATGGGGTGCAAGTGGTCGGAGGTTCAAATCCTCTCGCCCCGACCAATCAGATCAATTGGCAGTCATTTGATCAAATAGAGAATGCCAATTTCTATTGAATTGGCATTTTATAGTTTCTTCCTTCCATTTGAATGAGCACAGAGTGCTTACTGAAAAGTAAGCACTGTCAGTCTGGTTGACTACTTTATGAACTTTTCCAGAGGGCTAGTTAAATGCGCATATTGCTCAGTAATGATGATGGGTATTTTGCGCCAGGTATCGCTAATCTTGCTGACGTGCTTGCCGATATCGCAGAAATAACTGTGGTTGCGCCGGAGCGTGACCGCAGTGGCGCAAGTAATTCGCTGACGCTCGATCGCCCGCTTGGTCTACGTAAATCACATAATGGCTTTTACTACGTTAATGGCACACCGACGGACTGTGTACATCTGGCCGTGACAGGGATGCTGGATGTATTGCCGGATATGGTGATCTCGGGGATTAATGACGGTGCTAATATGGGCGACGATACGATATATTCAGGTACCGTTGCTGCTGCAACCGAAGGATTTCTGTTGGGCTTGCCTTCCATAGCGGTTTCATTAGTCAGTGTTTCGCGGGGAAATTTTTCCACGGCATCAAGGGTTGTGCTGAATCTTGTGAAAAGATTTGTAGAGAACAGGTTCCATGTGCCGATTCTGCTCAATGTCAATGTCCCCGATATACCCTACGAGCAGTTGCAAGGGATAGAAGTGACGCGACTGGGGCGACGCCATAAGGCGGAAGGTGTTATCAAATCCCAGACCCCGAGAGGGGATGCGGTGTATTGGGTCGGTGCTGCAGGGGCGGCGCAAGATGCCGGTGAGGGAACGGATTTTTTTGCGCTACAAAATAACCGGGTATCGATTACGCCTTTACAGATAGATTTAACACGCTATGATCAGGTCGGGTATGTTAAAAATTGGCTGGCATTATGAGCGCCGATTTTGAATGACGGATTGATTATTCGACAGCATGATGGTTGCCGCATGGCTGATCTGTTGGATGGCGTGACCTGCTTTGTTATTATAGAGCCGCCGTATGTGCTCCCCGACTTATAATGGATGCTAGGATTTTTCAGGCTTGGGCTAATATAAAATAATAACAGAGGGGAGTGGGTGCGTGAGTGTGCGTCAATCTGGCATTGGTATGACCTCTCAGCGAACGCGTATTCGTATGGTCGAGCGTTTGCGAGAACAGGGTATTAAAGATGAAGTGATACTGACCGTAATGAATCTTATCCCACGTCATCTTTTTGTTGAAGAGGCGTTGGCTTCCAGAGCTTACGAAGATGTGGCTTTGCCTATCAATTACGGTCAGACAATATCCAGTCCGTGGACAGTCGCGCGCATGTCGGAATTGCTGCGAGGAAGTGGTGGCGAACCATTAAAAAAAGTGCTGGAAATTGGAACGGGCTGTGGATATCAGACCGCAGTTCTGACCAAGATCGCATCTGAGGTCTACTCTATTGAACGGATTGGCCCTTTATTGACGCGTACAAGAATACGATTGCGGGAATTGGGTGTATGCAATGCTGTTATGAAACATGCTGATGGTATGTTAGGGTTGCCAGAGGCGGCTCCTTTTGATGGAATTATGCTAACGGCGGTTATCCCAGCAATTCCCGAGGTTTTGTTAAAGCAATTGGCGGTAGGTGGTCGCATGATTTTTCCGAAGGGTAGTAGGAAACAAAATTTATGTGTAATCGATCATACTCACGAAGGATACATAGAAACGATACTGGATGAAGTTAGATTTGTTCCAATCCTTCCAGGAGTAGTCAATAGGTAACGGACATGAAACGCGCTCATGCTATTGCTGGCTAGTTTTATGAAGCATCTTGATATTTATTCCTGAAAAGCATTCATGATAATTGGATTTAAATTCTTTCGTCGCAGAATTGAAACCGGCTTCAGGCTGCAGCATGGTTTGGCGTTGATTGCGGGCTTGTTGCTGAATGCCTGTGTTTCGAAACCACATCCTGTTCCCGTTGTTGAGCACGAATTCGGTCGCTATCAGGCGATGCCCGGTAGGCTGCTCACCGATCAATCCGGCAGGCGCATCTATATCGTGCAAAGAGGGGATACACTATACGGTATTGCGCTCAAATATGGGCTTGATGTCAATCAGTTGGCTGAAAGGAACAGAATATTTGATCCTACAGTACTCAGAGTTGGTCAAGAAATAGAGCTATATGCTTCTGGTCAAGAGGGACAAGTGAGTGATCAGGAACAATCCAGTGATCGGCCAGTACTTTTTGCAATATCCCAGCCAGGCTATGTGCAGCAACCCGAGGGGGGCAGTTATCAGCTGGAGACGATGGTATCTACTAATGAGCAATCCTCGACTTTGCTTAAAACCGAACCTAAAGGCGCCATGCTGGCTTATTCTGAAGCCGCTGCGAGTCAGTTAGGCAAGCAGGCTAAAGTTAAGCCGGCAGATAAAGAGGCTGAGGCGCCGGCTGCAGCAGCCAGCCAGACGGCAACCGAGAAAAAGTCAGGGAGCAAGAATAGTGGTGGTATCAATTGGGCTTGGCCTGCCGGTGGAAAAATTGTAAACAAATTCTCCGAGAAAACGAGGGGGGTGGGAATTGCCGGGAGCCTCAGCCAACCAGTCCTGGCTTCTGCTGCAGGCACAGTTGTGTATAGTGGCAGTGGTCTGCGGGGTTATGGAAATTTGGTGATCATCAAGCATAACGAAACATATTTGAGTGCTTATGGGCATAACAGCAAAGTCCTGGTCCATGAGGGTGAAAAGGTCTCCAGGGGGCAGAAAATAGCAGAAATGGGAAACACTGACAGTGGTGCTGTCAAACTCCACTTCGAAATCCGAGAACGAGGTAAGCCAGTAGATCCGCTTGGTTTTCTGCCAAATCGCTGATAGCAGATCCGTTGACGCCGGTAGGCCAGTGTATAATATCGAATCGCATTAGCTTGCGGCCACCAGATTCCGTAAAAGCTTAACGTCCACGCCTGTCTCGGATAGGTGCTCTGGTTTTGCGTGCCGTAAGTCGGTAGTGGTGTCCAGATTTGCCAGTGTCATAATTGCACCGTTGAAATCCTGTGAGCGCGTGTATTCGCTGACTGTGATGATGGTTTTTAGGCCTGCGGCCAGGGCAGCGCATAATCCGTTCTCGGAGTCTTCAATTGCAAGGCATGCTTCGGCTGGTAAATCGAGTTGATTCAGTACCCAGTGATAAATATCCGGCGCGGGTTTTTTTTGGGGAACGATATCGCCAGCACCAATAACGTCAAACCACCCGACTGCATCTTCTCCTAGCGTGCATTTAAGTAAGGTAGTGACATTTTCAAGCGTCGTGGTGGTGGCAATGGCGATCTTGATGTTTTCCGAGCGTAACTGTTGGATCAAACGTTCGACGCCCGGCCGCAGTGGGATTTTCCCGGCTTCTAATAAAGCAACAAAATATTTGGTTTTGACTTGATGGATGGCGGCAATCCATTCGTCAAGATCATGCCTGGCGAGTAAATGCGGGGCATGCGTGCCAAGATAGTGCCGGATTCTTTCTTTGCCGCCGGTAATTTGTAGTAGTTCCCCGTAGAGCGCTACAGTCCACTCCCAATCCAGTTGAAATTCCTTGAAAGCCTGGTTGAATGCGAGGCGATGCCCGTCTCGTTCCGTGTCGGCAAGCGTGCCGTCCACATCAAATAAAATAGCCGATAAAGTCACAGTGATATGGTGGTTAAGTTTTATTAAGGTAGTGATAGCTTGCTCGTTGCAAGCGGTCAGTTATGGCGAGCCAGTCAAGCTTGTTCGGCGGCGCCTCGATTAGAAGCTGGTCGTAACCCAGGCGATCAAGTTTTCGCATTGTGGCGTAAAGCATTTTGCCGTATGTGACAGGATTATCCGGCATCAGAATAAAGTCAGATTGTTCCTGATGCGCGCCGGGGGGGGGAGTGTGCGTAACGATTGCTGTACGCAAACCTTGCTGCTGAAACCATCTTACACGCGCCCAAAGAGCGCTGCTGGTTGCGCAGATTTCAAGTGGCGTATCGGGGGCGTAGTGTGCAGGCAAGCTTCCGGGTGCGCGCACGGGATGTCTAAGAGGGTTATTAAGTATTTTTTGTTTGAGCAGATTTTCGATCGCGTCTACGGAAATACCGCCCGGCCGTAATAGCGTAACCGTCTCGCCAATACAGCTCACAATGGTGCTTTCTAACCCAACTTCACACGAACCTCCATCCAAAATCATACCGATCTCGTTATGGAATTCTTCTCGCACATGAATGGCCAAGGTCGGGCTCAGATGACCGAAACGATTGGCCGAAGGCGCAGCGATTGCCCTGCGGGTGCCGAGTGCCCGCAGGAGGGCCTGTGCAACGGGGTGTCGTGGGATGCGCAAGCCGACAGTGTCCTGGCCGCCAGTGACATTTGCGGGAATACGATCGCTCTTGGGCAATATCAGTGTCAATGGCCCTGGCCAAAAATATTCAGCCAGCGACCAAGCCGCAGAGGGTATTTCGGATGCCCAATATTCAAGGTCAGCCAAGTCTGAAAAATGCGCGATCAATGGGTGATTTCTAGGTCGTCCCTTGATTTTAAAGATTTTCTCAATAGCCTGCGGATGGGAAATATCCGCGCCTAATCCATAAACCGTTTCAGTGGGAAATGCAACGATTTGACCGCTGCGCAAATGGTTGGCGGCAAGCTCAATTTGCCTCAAGGCCGTGCGCGCAAAGTCATCATCACTAGGCGGGTCGTATTCAGAGGATCGCAGTTCGTCAAGAAACATTGCAAGCGAGATCTATAATTAATCTATAGAAACGAAATATCTTCATCTATTGCCGATCCGGCATTCTAAACTACTCGACGCTGTCAGGCGATGCAAAATTGCATTGCGTCGAAAGCAAAGTCGCTATAACCATGCAGCAAACAAGGACATTAATGAGATTGCTATCCAAGAAAGACCCCTATCGGCTGCTTTTGGTTCGGAACGGGTCATTTTGGGGTAAATGAAAACTCTATGAATTTATTTTATTTTTGTAATTCCCTGGTCAAGGTAAGGAAAAAAGGGCTTGACTAAAAGTCATAAGGTGACTAGCCTCTCGATTGTGTCTAGTGGAGGTGGGTTTATCTTTACTGGAACAAAATAAGAAGTGTATCAGACAATAACCATGGAACTTGCAGGGTTATTGGGATGGTAGGTAATGAAAGCTGAGATTTTCATTACTGTTTCTAACAAAAATGTAGTGAACAGGAGGAATAGAGATGGCAACTACGATGGGAACGAGCAGCGCATCGTCGACCTCGGAAAGAGGCTATGACATGTCGTTGTGGTACGATTCCAAATGGTACAAATTTGGGATGACGACCATGCTATTGGTAGCGATTTTCTGGGTTTGGTACCAACGGACCTTTGCTTACTCGCACGGCATGGACTCCATGGAGCCTGAATTTGACCGTATTTGGATGGGGTTATGGCGCGTTCACATGACGATCATGCCTTTGTTTGCACTGGTAACCTGGGGCTGGATCTGGAAAACGCGTGATACCAAAGAGCAACTGGACAACCTTGATCCCAAGCTCGAAATCAAACGCTACTTCTACTGGTTGATGTGGATTGGCGTCTACATCTTTGGTGTTTACTGGGGCGGCAGCTTCTTCACCGAGCAAGATGCATCCTGGCACCAAGTGATTATTCGTGACACCAGCTTCACGCCTAGCCACGTTGTGGTGTTCTACGGATCATTCCCGATGTACATCGTTTGCGGTATTGCAGCTTACCTGTATGCAATGACCCGCTTGCCGCTGTATAGCCGTGGCATTTCCTTCCCGCTGGTGATGGCCATTGCAGGACCGTTGATGATTCTGCCTAACGTTGGCCTGAACGAATGGGGACATGCTTTCTGGTTCATGGAAGAACTGTTTAGCGCACCCTTGCACTGGGGCTTTGTGATTCTGGGTTGGGCTGGCCTGTTCCAAGGTGGCATTGCTGCTCAGATCGTTACCCGTTATTCCAACCTTACTGACGTAATCTGGAATAACCAAAGCAAAGAAATCCTCAACAACCGGATCGTAGCCTAATCTGGTCGTGATTCGCCTGGGGCGGTAGCATCTACGGTCTGGGCGACGAGAAGAGGAAACAGACCAGTTGATTTCTAGGGATTTGAGATCAGCTGGTCGCCAATGCGGTACCTTACTCAAAAAGATAGAGGAATCGTCATGTTACATTTACTATCACAAGCTACGAAAGGGAGGGCAATGTGAGTATGTTTAGAACCGAAGAGATCCTGAAAGCGGCCAAAATGCCGCCGGAAGCGATCCACATGTCACGCATGATTGATGCGGTATATTTTCCGATTCTGGTAATACTGCTGGTGGGTACTTACCACATGCATTTCATGCTGTTGGCAGGTGACTGGGATTTCTGGCTTGACTGGAAAGACCGTCAATGGTGGCCAGTAGTGACCCCCATCGTTGGGATTACCTACTGTGCAGCAATCATGTACTACCTGTGGGTAAACTACCGTCAACCGTTTGGTGCGACACTGTGCGTTATCAGCCTGTTGATCGGTGAGTGGCTGACCCGTTACTGGGGCTTCTACTGGTGGTCACACTATCCCATCAACTTCGTTACCCCTGGCATCATGCTGCCAGGCGCGTTGATGCTGGACTTCACGCTGTACCTGACCCGCAACTGGTTAATCACAGCACTGGTTGGCGGCGGCTTCTTTGGCTTGCTGTTCTATCCTGGCAACTGGGCGATTTTTGGACCGACCCATCTGCCGATCGTGGTAGAAGGCACCTTGTTGTCGATGGCTGACTACATGGGTCACCTGTACGTCCGTACCGGTACGCCGGAATACACTCGTCTGATCGAACAAGGCTCGCTGCGTACCTTCGGTGGACACACCACGGTTATCGCCGCATTCTTTGCAGCATTCGTATCCATGCTGATGTTCACGGTTTGGTGGTATCTAGGAAAAGTCTTTTGCACGGCATTTTTCTATGTCAAAGGTAAAAGAGGACGTATCGTTCACAGGGAAGACGTTACGGCATTCGGAGAAGAAGGCTTTCCAGAGGGGATCAAGTAAATGGATATCAAGAACCTTTACAAGCGCAGTGTAATGGGCCTTTATGGCGTCGCCTACACGGCGGCAGCTCTGGCCATGACAGTAACATTAGATGTGTCCACAGTCGCGGCACATGGTGAGCGCTCCCAGGAACCTTTCCTTCGGATGCGTACCGTCCAATGGTACGACCTGAAATGGGGCCCGGAAGTCACCAAAGTCAACGAACATGCCAGCATCACCGGTAAGTTCCACTTGGCTGAAGACTGGCCGCGTGCAGCTGCCAAGCCGGATCGCGCCTTCTTCAACGTAGGTAGCCCCAGCCCGGTATTCGTGCGTCTCAGCACCAAAATCAATGATCACCCCTGGTTTATTTCAGGTCCCCTGCAAATCGGTCGTGACTATAAATTTGAAGCCAACCTGAGAGCCCGCATTCCTGGCCGCCATCACATGCACGCCATGTTGAACGTGAAAGACGCCGGCCCGATCGCTGGACCAGGCGCCTGGATGAACATCACGGGAAGCTGGGATGATTTCACCAACCCGCTCAAACTGCTGACCGGTGAAACCATCGACTCGGAAACCTTCAACTTGTCGAACGCCCTGTTCTGGCACATTCTGTGGTTCTCGATAGGCGTCTTCTGGATTGGCATCTTTGTTGCCCGTCCGATGTTCCTGCCACGCAGCCGGGTATTGCTGGCATACGGTGATGATCTGTTGATTGATCCGATGGACAAGAAAATCACCTGGGTCATGGCAATCCTTACCCTTACTTTGGTATGGGGTGGCTACCGTTACACGGAAAACAAACATCCCTACACCGTGCCCATCCAGGCTGGTGAATCCAAAGTTGCACCATTGCCCGTAGCACCGAATCCAGTCGCGATTCGCGTGACCTACGCCAACTATGACGTACCGGGTCGTGCACTGCGAGTCACCATGGAAGTCACCAACAACGGCGACGCACCAGTGAACTTCGGTGAATTCACTACTGCAGGCATCCGTTTCGTCAACTCTGTTGGCCGCAAACATCTGGATCCAAACTACCCGCGTGAATTGGTAGCTGTTGGCCTGACGTTTGATGACGAGTCTGCCATCCAACCTGGTGAAACCAAAGAAGTCAAAATGGAAGCCAAAGATGCATTATGGGAAATCCAACGCTTGATGGCGTTGCTGGGTGACCCGGAAAGCCGCTTTGGTGGCCTGCTGATGTCTTGGGATGAAGAAGGAAATCGCCACATCAACAGTATTGCTGGTGCGGTTATTCCGGTATTTACTAAACTCTAAGCTGTACTAGAGTCGTAAACCAAGCAGATACCGGTACACCGCTGTCGGAAGGCAGAGGTGTACCGGTTTTTTTATGGAAAATCGGAACAAAGACCCTTTTGGCATGTCGAATTTATATTCAATTTGACCTTGGGGAAAGAAGGGAATGATGAGCATGAAAAGTAAAGTCTTGACGGCAAGGCAAGACAGTGATTCCTTGTTGAGAGAGAAACAGGAGGGTTAGTCGTGGTAAGACAATCGATAAAATCAGCCATTGCGGCCTGCGTTCTTGTTTTAGGAACCTATGCAGGTACAGCCTTCGCACATGGCAGAGTCTCGCTGGAAGAAGACCCCTGCGTGCGCCAGGTAGGAGAAAACATGGTGCATTTGAGTGCATACCAGCCGCAATATGATCAGGCAGGTCACTACTGCACAGAGATCCCGATGGCCGGCGACACCTATCTGGTCATCGACCTGGTCGACCAGGCGCTGCGGAACATGCCCGTGAGCATGAAAGTTATGCGGGAAGACGCGGGCGAAAGTGCAACCGTCACCCAGATCAATGCCGATTATTACCCTGATGGTGTTATCAGTGGCATAGGCACACTGGATAAAGGGCTTTATTCCGTTGTGGTGACAGCCGAAGGCATTCCACCCCTGAATTATCACTATCGGCTGCGTGTGGAAATGGTCGACTATGGCAAGGTCGCGCGTGCCTGGACAGGTCCAGTCATCGCATTGCTGCTGTTATCCTGGTTGATCTATAAACTCATACAATCGGGGCGTTTGCGCGCATGGTTTGGCTCTCGTCGCACATAGTTAAAACGCGTAAAAGAATAATATAAATAGTTATATAATAAGAGATTTTTAAACTGGTAAGGAGTAACTGATAATGATAAGGGAGTGGATGAGATCCAGTAGTAAATGGATAGGGGCGTTAGTGTTGGGGATGGCCTGCTCGCTGCAAGTGCATGCCCATGGTGGTCTGTCCCTGGCCGATGACATGTGCAAGCTGACAGTCGGCCCCTACACCATGCATTTTACTGGGTATCAGCCTGAAAGCACGCAGGAACAGGAGTTCTGTGAAGATATCCCGAATGTTGGCCGAACGATTGTGGCGCTGGATTACATCGATGAAGCCTTGCGACCGATGACAACAGAAGTACGGATAATTCGTGACACGGGCTCAGAGGAAAATCTGGATGAAATCACGATATTCCACATTCCGCCCAAGGTTTATCCGAGTGGCTCGGTGACATTTGAGCATAACTTCCCAGCGGAAGGGAGCTTCGTAGGATTGGTGACAGTCCGTGATAATGATACAGAATATGTGTCACGTTTCCCATTCGCGGTCGGTACAGGCGGTAAATCGAATCTACCACTCATCCTGGGTGCACTTGCTGTCGCTGCCGCGGCAGGCTTCTTCTTCATGAAGAAAGGCAAGGCTCAAGGCGAGGAAAAAACGACCTGAGTATTTTTTAGAGCGAATATTGTTCTGTCAAATTTATAGCAGGAATAAAGATATGCAAAATAAATATGCAATGAAAACAAGAAATGTAAATGAAGTGGTCGCAACAACGACTCATTCACGTTTAACCGCATGGACCAGCATGATGTTGCTTGGACTGGTGTTGCTAACATTGCTTTCGTATTCGAATGCTGTTTTTGCGCATGCTTCCCTGGTTAAAGCTGAACCGGCTCGACGCGCAATGCTTTCGACTTCTCCCAAGCAAGTTCGACTCTGGTTCAATGAAGAAATCGAGCCTGCCTTTGCATCGCTGACCGTTCTGGATGCGGAGGCCAATCCAATGACAGCAGAAAAGCCATTAGTTCATCCAGAGGATCCGAAGTCGATATTTGTCGAGCTGCCTGAACTGGCGCCTGGACAATATACAGTCAAGTTTCGTGTGTTGTCGGTAGATGGGCATGTAGTCGATTCAGATTATAAATTCACCGTTAAAAATAAAAAATAGAGCGGAATAAAAGTGATAGAGATATTAGCGACGTTAGCTCGTTGGTCACAGCTTGTTGCCAATCTGGTTTTATTTGGGAGTTGTGTTTTTCTCGCAATCGCAGGCAGACACAGGGCTCTATTTGAGAATCCTTGGGTTGCGCGGCTGGAACGCGCATTTCCCTGGATGGCAGGAATCATTCTGATTGGCCTGGTAGGAATTCTGGCCACCACAACCGGTGAAGCAACAGGTGATGACGCTAACACATGGCGGCCAAGCGCCTGGTTGGAGATCATTCAGCATACCAATATGGGACATATGTGGGCGATTCGAGCCATGTTTGCCGTGCTGCTGCTGGCTGCGGCGGTTGCCCTTCAATACATACGTCAGAGAGCAAAATGGCATTATGTGCTATGTGCCGGCATCGCGGCACTGCCATTGATTGCGGGTGCGCTTGTGAGCCACTCTGCTGCTGAAGAAAACTTTTTGACATATGTATCGATCTACTCAATCCATATTCTGCTGGCTGGGATATGGTTCGGTGCGCTTCCTGCATTCTTGCTGATTGTGTTTGATAGGAGCGAGGCGGATCCCGAGAAGAAACGGCTAACTCTCAATATCGAGGGCTTGAGAAGGTTTTCATCTGTGGCGCTGCCAGTAATGCTGGTGATTATGATTACTGGTTTGATCATAACCGATCGCATGATAGAGGATGATTACCATGCGCTGGTGGCCAGTTCCTATGGATGGCTGCTAAACACAAAACTGGCTTTGTTGGCAGTCATACTTTTTATTGCGTATAAAGCGCGCGCCAGATGGTTGCCGGCATTTGAGCAAATGGCTATCCAGTCCGATGAGTTGAGTCAACCTAAGGCAGATAAACCAGCAGCCTCCTTCTTTGCCAAATGGATGCCATCATTAACGGTTGAGCAGAAAGTAGAGCAATGCAATGTGCTTGAACCGAGTACTGGGGTAGCAAAACTTAGAAAATGGGTGCGAGTCGAATTTATTTTGGCACTCTTTCTGGTATTGTTTGCCACGATACTGTCCAATACCGTGCCTGCCAAACATGCAATGGTTGAGCATTGGCCGTATTCGTTCAGGTTCTCGATCGCGGCAACGTGGGAGGATCCCGAAGTACAGCTCTATTTCTGGATCGGCATGACGATGCTGGGGGCGGGAATAGCCTCAATCTGGTGGGGATCCAAGCATCAATGGGACGCTAAAAAAAGAATTTTGTTGCCATCAGCCTTGATGGCAACCGCCATAGCTGTTGCATTGCCAAAATTTGCTGTCGATGCTTACCCAGAAACTTATCAGAGTACACCGGTGCCATTTGATGCCATTTCAATTTCGAATGGTGCTAGGCATTTTGCCGAAAACTGTACCAGTTGTCATGGTCCACAAGGGGCAGGTAACGGGATTCTAGCCAAGACTTTCGATCCGCCGCCGGCAGATTTGCTGACCGAACCCCATACCGCCCGGCATACGGCGGGTGATTTCTTTCATTGGCTTAGTTACGGGCTGGCTAACACCGGAATGCCGGGATTCGCGGCTAATTTAACCGAAGAGGATCGGTGGGACACGGTTAATTATATTCATGCTATGTCACGCGGTTATCAGGCGCGGCTCATGAGTCCCAGCATTGTTCCAGGCCGGCCTTCCATGGGGCCACCCATCTTTCAATTTACCACCTACGATGGTTCGACAGGCATACTGAAAGATTACCGAGGGCGCTCGAACGTATTGCTTGTTTTTTTCAGTTGGCCTGATTCACAGTACAGATTGGTAGAGTTGAGCGAGATGCATGACAAGCTGCGGGATCTTGAGACCGAGATTCTTGCCGTGCCAATGGATGAATATAGTAGAGAGATTTTGTCTGCTTTGGCGTCGGAACATTCCTATTCTTTGGTGACTGAGGGATGGCATGAAATTAGAGATAGCTATATTTTGTTCAGAAGGACGTTGACTCATCCAGATATTTTGGGTGAGGGAAATATTCCAGATCATATGGAGTACCTGATAGATCGATATGGCTATTTACGTGCCAGATGGATCCCTGCTGTGGACGAAAGCGGCTGGGATGACACAAATCAGCTCACTAGACAACTCAGCCAACTGAATCAGGAGGGAGAGATATTGCCTCCTCCGGATGATCACGTTCACTAATTCGGGCGATGGCCGGGCGCCGTCAGTAAGTTTTGCATAAGGTGGCGTTAACCGAAAGTAATGTTCGAACATGTTGTTTCATGCTGAATTGCCGGAGAGGCAAAGCGAATGACCAAATTTTTTATAATAAATGATAAGGATTTGTGATGAAGAATTTTCTGTTAGCTGCTATTTTTCTAGGAATGGCTACTGCAATCCCAAATATAGCCTTGGGGCACACTGATGAATACTTGGCAACGGTGGATGCGCCGCATGGCGGCCAATTACGCATGGCTGGGCCCTTCCATCTCGAATTGGTAGCTAAAGACGGCGAGTTGGAATTATATGTGACAGATCACATGGATAATGAAATTCCCACCGCAGGTGGATCTGGCAAGGCAAATGTTTTTGATGAAACGGGGGAAAGATTATCAGTACCGCTTACACCGGTATTTGGCAATTTAATGAAGGGGGCGGGTGAATTCAGAATAACCCCTGAGACCGTCGTTTCGGTATTCGTTGTGCTTGAAGGATATGAGACACAGGGCGCGCGTTTTACACCGCTAGCGTCGAAATCGACTGCTGAAGAGAGTGCGCATGAGCATCATGGCCATGATCATCACCATGGCGATGATCATAATAACCATGGTAGCCATGAAGAGGATGAATAGGATACCAAAAACCTACCTTGACTTAAGCTATCCAGTCTTAATGGTTGTGATAGAACAATAGATTGATAATTAGGCCTATTTTCTCGGCATTATTAAATTTCAACCTGATAAGGACTCTGGCTGTATAGCCAGAGTCCAATAGCTTAATAATGTGTATAAAGCTGTCTGCTCGTTTCCATCATTGTTCCGACTCTCCTATTCTGACTTGTCCTAGTCGGATGCGTATTAGAATCTGATAAAATCACCCAAGTTGTGCACCAGTTCACATAGGCTAACATTGTCGTTGGAGGCTGGCCTATTTGAACGGTACCAAATACTCGGTAAAATATTTTGTAGCAGCTTGCCAACTGAACGTTTCGGCTCTGGATCGTGCCTGCGCACGAGGGATGGCAAGTGCTTGCTGGGTGGCAGCAGACAAATCATGGGACATGACGCCAGCTTGGCTTGTCCCGATGACTTCTAGTGGGCCATCGACCGGTAAACATGCGACAGGTGTGCCGGTTGCCATGGATTCCAGCAAAACAAGTCCAAAGGTATCCGCTGTGCTGGGGAAGACAAAAACATCAGCACTGGCATATAGCTTGCTTAGTTCAGTGCGAGGCAATATTCCTAGCCAATGCACATTGGGATAAGCCCGCTTTAGATGTCTTTCCATGGGCCCCGTGCCGCAAACTATCTTACTGCTTGAAAACTGCATTTCAAGAAAGGCTTCAATATTTTTTTCATAGGATATCCGGCCGACATAAAGTGCTATGGGTCGTGGTATGTTGCCTAGCATAGGCGCCTGAATGGGCCGGTCACGATAGGTGAAAAAATCAATATCTACCCCATGCGTCCAGGCTTTTAAATTACGAAATCCACGGCCATGCAGGCCGTTTAGTACAGACTGGGTAGGAACCATGACACCAGCGGAAGATTGGTGAAATTTCTTGAGAAAAGCATAACCCCATGTAGTGGGTACGCCTGTGGCAGCCTTCAGGATTTCTGGAAATTTAGTATGAAATGCGGATGTAAACGGCCAGTCAGCTTGCCTGCACAGGGCGCGTGCCGCCCACCCCAATGGCCCTTCTGTTGCGATATGAATGGCGTTGGGCCTATAATCCATTAACAGGTTATTCAAGGATGTTTTGGGGAATACTGCAAGATCAATGCCAGGATAGCCTGGACAGGGATAGGTTTTGAATAGTCCTGGGTGGATAACGCGAACTTGATAATCCAGTTTCTCAAGTTCCTTGATTAATTCCAGCAATGTAGTGACAACACCATTGACTTGCGGTTGCCAGGCATCTGTAATCAGGGCGAGCCTCATGACAATGCCCTATCGGTATTTCCATCCTTTGCTGAGACGGGTAGCTGCCTGGGCGCTTTGTGGATTGAGCCAGGGGGTGAAAGTTCAGTGGCAGAAACTCCTTGCAGTTGTCCCCACCTGATCAAGCCGATGCTTCCGTCATGATGTTCAACCAGCGCTGTCAGGCTTTCAACCCAATCTCCATCATTGCAATAGAGAATGCCATTGATTAGGCGAATTTCTGCATGATGAATGTGCCCGCAGATGACACCATCCAGTCCTTTGCGTTGTGCTTCATGGGAAACGGCTTCTTCAAAGGAGGTGACATAATTGACGGCAGTTTTGACCTTATACTTTAAATACTGGGATAACGACCAATAAGGCAAACCTAGCCGTGCTCGCAATGAGTTCAGGTAGCGATTCAGTTTCAATGAAAATTCGTAGAGATTGTCGCCTGCGTATGCGAGCCATTTAGCGCATTGTATGACGCCATCGAAATAATCTCCATGGACCACCCAAAACTTGCGGCCATCGGCAGTATGGTGGATGGCTTCTTCCAGTATTTCGATGCCGCCAAAGGTATGTCCAAGGAATTGTCGTGCGAATTCATCATGATTGCCGGGAATAAAAATAATTTTGCAACCATTTCGCACGCGACGGAGTAATTTCTGGATTACATCGTTATGTGCTTGTGGCCAATACTATCCTCTGCGTAATTGCCATCCGTCAATAATATCACCTACTAAATACAGCTGTTCGCAAGGATAGGCTTTTAGAAAGTCGAGTAACTCGGTTGCCTGGCAGCCGGGTGTGCCTAAATGAAGGTCTGAAATAAAAACCGTTCGCACTTTAGGCTTCAAAGTGTCGGGTTGGGTGTGCTGTGCTTCACTCGGTAAATCTGAAGGTGTCAGCGTGTTGCGACTCAGATATTTTGCAATGTTCATGAATGCCCCATAAAGTCTTTGAGACCACATGCTGTTAAATAAAAACGGGTTGTCAACATGAGTAGATCTGTTGCTGTGAATTGAGGATGCCAGGAGAAGAAAGGGTCTCTGGGAATCTTGCATAGTTAGTCATGTGTGAGTGGATCGACAAGATAACGAAGTAGGAATCAATTTATGTTCGCGAAACGCACTAACAAGATATTTGGGCCGTAATGGCCGTGGCGTTAATATTTGATATGGATTCACTTGTGTGGCAAAAATGCCGAACTGTAATAGATGCGCAGTACAAACTTCACCAAGATGCAGGGTTATAAAGCGTGACATATATGAAAGGCAAGCGATGATAGTTGCACAAGATAGATTGAACAACTGCCCCGCTAGCGCATCTGATTTGGAAAGTGGCTGAAAATGATCTGGAGAAAATACATTCATGTCTTGCGCCTGCAAACTAGTTAGTGCGAATATTTGAACGCACTGCAATAACAGCCATTTTTTATGAAATACATGACGAACAGATGTCTGGCGTATTAAATTCAGATGACAGTCAGCCGAACGTTGCAGCCCAGAAGAAGGGGGGGGCTATAAAACTGACAGCATTATATGAGGGTGTATGGCACGCGATTAATCGAGTAACGCCATCAGAAACGCACGGCGCGAGACTTTGGCAATCGAGAAAGGAAAACAGGCAGGAATGTAGTGCAGAGGCGTGGGGAGGGACTAATATTTCGACTGGCCGATCTATATAATTGGTGGCTGTGTATCAAAAAGTAATATGACAGAGCAAAGCGACGAGAAAAGGGAAAGAGCCCGACAGGAGGGTGAAATTATTCAAGAAAGGATAGAAGGACCAGCAGTTATGACTCGACGAAGCGAAGCAGAGCTAAAAACCTAGTCGTGACTTAGTCAGCGGCTGTAAAAAGATGCTCAGTGAATCTCCACACGCATTCCAGTCTTAAGCCAAGGACTAAGTTGATCTATCTGGTCGTTAGTCAGTGCGATACAGCCGTTGGTCCAGTTGTAAATGGCGTGTATATGGCGATCCCCTCTGCCTATGCCATGAATCCCAAGGAAGCCCCCCAGTGGAGTATCTTGAGGAGGGATGTCGTTCCTTTCGATAGCATCGATAATAGTTTGCCAAATTTTGGGCGAAATTCGATTTTCAGCCAAAGCCAGATCAGCGGCTTCGCGATTGGGGTAATTAAACCCAAAAAAACGATAAAAACGGCTATCGGGTTTAACCCAGCCAATACGAAAAGTGCCGATAGGCGTTTGATTGCTGCCTTTCATTCGCTGCTTGCTAGCACCATAACGCCCGATCGAAATATTGTCCAAAAGTAACCGGACATTATCATTCTGCATCACTTTCAAATGCAATTGGGTGGTATCAACGATGATCCACGTCTCGGACTCTGCTTTGCAATCAGGCGCAAACAATAAAACGAACGTTAAGCTAAAAATAACAGCGATTAAGTGCATTTTTGGCAAAGTTGTCAGTTTGCGCAGAATAGGTCACCCAGTCTGAATAATAAAGATAATAGAGCACAATGCGTTATAACAAGATAAGCGATGCGTTTGCTTGACATCAGGTAAATAACGCCATAGAATTCACAGTCTTTTTTAGCCGCCTAGTAAAAAACGGGCGGGAACAATAGTATATCTCGAGTAGCAGGCTAAATAGCAACTCGTTAGCGAAGCTTGTCAAAGTGAGTGCAATATCAACACGGCCAAACGCGGTATAAAATAGATCGGATCGTAGAAATAGTATTAAGGATAATTAGGAAGCGAAATGCCAACCATCAGTCAATTAGTACGCAAGCCAAGAAAAGCGAAGCGGGTAAAAAGCAAAGTGCCGGCGCTTGAGAGTTGTCCGCAGAAGCGGGGTGTATGTACAAGGGTGTATACAACAACGCCAAAAAAGCCAAATTCTGCGTTGAGGAAAGTGGCAAGAGTACGGCTGACAAATGGCTATGAAGTAAGTAGCTATATTGGGGGTGAGGGCCATAATTTGCAGGAACACTCGGTGGTGCTGATACGTGGCGGAAGGGTTAAGGATTTGCCGGGTGTGCGTTATCACACCGTGCGTGGAAGTTTGGATACGGCGGGAGTTAAAGATAGGAAGCAGGCGCGCTCCAAGTATGGATCCAAGAAACCCAAAAGCGCATAAAAAATAGCCGTGCAGCAGGCGCAGGTAGAGAGATAACCAAGAGGTAAAGAATGCCTAGACGTAGAGAAGTGCCAAAAAGAGAGATTTTACCAGATCCAAAATATCATAATGTCGAGCTGGCCAAGTTCGTGAACGTGTTGATGACGCGCGGAAAGAAATCAGTTGCCGAGCAGATCATATATGGTGCGCTGGATCAGGTGGAAAAAAAGACAGGAAAGGATCCGGTAGAAGTATTTACGCTGGCGTTATCGAATATTCGGCCAGTGGTTGAGGTGAAGAGCCGTCGAGTCGGTGGAGCGAATTATCAGGTGCCGGTGGAGGTGAGATCGGTGAGGAGAAGTGCGCTGGCAATGCGGTGGTTGCGTGATGCTGCGCGTAAGCGTAGTGAAAAATCTATGGGCCAAAGACTGGCCAATGAATTGATCGAAGCGTCGGAAAATAGAGGCGCGGCAATCAAGAAAAGAGAAGAAGTGCATCGCATGGCTGAATCAAATAAGGCTTTCTCGCATTTCAGATTCTGAGGCATGATTGTTGCGTATTAAGAATGAAGCTCGCAAAGCAGCTGTGTTGGGCTCAGTAAACTGTAGACTGTAAGTAAATAAAACCAGGATTTAAGATTGTGTCAAGAAAAACCCCGCTAGAACGATATCGTAACATCGGTATTATGGCTCATATTGATGCCGGTAAAACAACTACGACAGAACGTGTTTTGTTTTACACGGGCGTATCTCATAAATTAGGTGAGGTGCATGACGGAGCCGCCACAATGGATTGGATGGAGCAAGAACAAGAGCGTGGCATTACAATCACGTCTGCTGCTACCACCTGTTTCTGGCAAGGGATGGCAGGGAATTATCCGGAATACCGGATCAATATTATCGATACGCCTGGACACGTAGATTTTACAATTGAGGTTGAGCGCTCGTTGCGCGTGCTGGATGGTGCCTGTACAGTGTTCTGTGCGGTGGGTGGCGTGCAGCCTCAGACAGAGACAGTCTGGAGACAAGCAAATAAATATGAAGTGCCCCGGTTGGCGTTTGTTAACAAAATGGATCGATCGGGCGCAAATTTCATGCGTGTGCATGATCAGATAATCACGAGATTAAAAGCAAATCCTGTGCCCATACAGCTACCTATCGGCGCCGAAGATCGCTTTGCTGGTGTGATTGACTTGGTTAAAATGAAAGCGATCCATTGGGATGAGGCGAACAATGGAGTGAGCTTTGAGGAGCGGGATATTCCGGCAGACCAACTGGCGGATGCTCAGTTATGGCATGAGAAAATGGTTGAATCCGCTGCAGAAGCAAGCGAAGAGCTGATGAACAAGTATCTCGAAGAGGGTGGCTTGTCTGTAGAGGATATCAAGAAAGGTCTGCGAGCAAGAACGATTGGCAATGAAATTGTACCTATGTTATGCGGCACAGCCTTTAAAAACAAAGGCGTTCAGGCAATGCTGGATGCAGTGCTGGATTATCTGCCGTCACCTTTGGAAGTACCCGCAATTCAGGGAGTGACCGAAGACGGTGAGTCAGGTGAGCGTGAATCCGATGATGCTGCGCCTTTTGCGGCGCTCGCATTTAAGATTGCGACTGACCCATACGTGGGGCAGCTGATATTTTTCCGTGTTTACTCGGGTGTGGTGAAGTCGGGGGATTCGGTATACAACCCGGTGAAGGGTAAAAAGGAACGTATTGGCAGGTTGCTCCAGATGCATGCCAATCAGCGTGAAGAAATCAAGGAGGTACGAGCTGGGGACATTGCGGCAGCGGTCGGGCTTAAAGAGGTAACAACTGGGGATACCTTATGTGATCCCGAGCATGTGATTACCCTGGAAAGAATGGAATTTCCTGAGCCGGTGATACACGTGGCAGTTGAGCCCAAGACCAAGCTTGATCAGGAAAAAATGGGGATGGCACTTAATCGGCTGGCACAGGAAGATCCGTCCTTTAGAGTAAGAACTGACGAAGAATCGGGGCAAACAATTATCTCGGGCATGGGTGAGTTGCACTTGGAGATTATTGTTGATCGTATGAAGCGTGAATTTGGCGTGGAAGCAAATGTAGGTGCGCCACAGGTTGCCTATAGAGAGGCAATCAAGAAACAGGTTGAGGTTGAAGGTAAATTTATCAAGCAAAGTGGTGGGCGCGGTCAATATGGCCACGTTTGGCTGCGAATGGCGCCCAATGAACCCGGGCAAGGGTTTGCATTTATAGATGAAATTAAAGGTGGTGTTGTGCCGCGCGAGTATATTCCAGCCGTTGAAAAAGGTCTTAATGATTCTCTGAGTAATGGCGTGCTGGCCGGCTATCCTGTTGTCGATGTAAAAATAGCGCTTTTCGATGGTTCGTATCACGATGTAGATTCAAATGAAAATGCATTCAAAATGGCTGCGTCGATAGCGTTCAAGGAGGGTATGCGTAAGGCCAATCCAGTTTTGCTGGAGCCGATGATGGCAGTGGAGGTGGAAACACCCGCCGAATTCATGGGTAATGTGGTTGGAGATTTGTCCTCGCGCAGAGGTATCATTCAGGGCATGGATGACACACCTGGATTCAAGGTCATCCGAGCAGAAGTTCCCTTGGCGGAAATGTTCGGTTATTCAACTATTCTGCGCTCGGCTACGCAGGGCAGGGCCACCTATTCCATGGAATTTAAGCACTATTCAGAAGCACCTAAGAATGTTGCTGAAACAATCATCAATAAGAAATAGCGTAAAAACTGTATACAACAAGGAACAAACAGCATGGCAAAGAGCAAATTTGAGCGGTCAAAACCACATGTGAACGTGGGAACTATAGGTCATGTGGATCATGGAAAAACGACGCTGACAGCAGCCATTACTTCGATACTGACCAGGACTTTTGGTGGCGAGGCCAAATCCTATGACCAGATCGATTCTGCACCAGAGGAGCGTGCGCGCGGCATTACGATCAATACCTCGCATGTCGAGTACGAAACCGAAAAGCGCCATTATGCCCACGTTGATTGTCCAGGTCATGCTGACTACGTTAAAAACATGATCACCGGTGCAGCGCAAATGGATGGCGCCATTCTGGTGGTGTCGGCAGCTGATGGCCCGATGCCGCAGACGCGCGAGCATATTCTGCTGGCGCGGCAAGTGGGCGTGCCCTATATCATTGTCTACATGAACAAGGCGGACATGGTGGACGATGCCGAATTGCTCGAGCTGGTCGAAATGGAAATTCGCGAGCTGTTGTCCAAATATGATTTTCCTGGGGACGATACCCCGATTGTGACGGGATCGGCACTGAAAGCGCTGGAAGGCGATCAAAGCGAAATTGGCGAGCCCTCCATTCTGAAGCTGGCTGAAGCACTGGATAGCTACATTCCAGAGCCAGAGCGGGCGATCGATGGTGCTTTTATTATGCCGGTGGAGGATGTGTTCTCCATCTCCGGTCGCGGTACCGTGGTGACCGGGCGCGTCGAACGTGGCGTGATCAAGGTGGGTGAAGAGATCGAGATTGTCGGTCTGCGCCCAACCATCAAGACGGTTTGCACTGGGGTGGAAATGTTCCGCAAACTGCTTGATCAAGGTCAGGCGGGTGATAATGTCGGGGTGCTGCTGCGTGGGACCAAGCGCGAGGAGGTCGAGCGTGGTCAAGTGCTGGCCAAGCCGGGCAGTATCGCGCCGCATACAAAATTTACAGCAGAGATTTATGTCCTGAGCAAGGAAGAGGGTGGTCGTCATACACCGTTTTTTGCCGGCTATCGTCCGCAGTTTTATTTCCGTACTACCGATGTCACGGGTTCGATCGAGTTGCCGGCCGGGGTTGAAATGGTCATGCCGGGCGATAACGTATCGGTCACGGTTAACCTGATAGCGCCGATTGCAATGGATGAGGGCTTGCGCTTTGCCATCCGCGAAGGCGGCCGGACAGTGGGTGCCGGTGTGGTGGCCAAGGTTATGGAATAAATGTTGGGTTACCATTTATTGAGTCATGGGTTGGTCTTGCAAGTGATTTAATAATTAAGTAAACCCAAGTAGCTGCTGATGTAATAGAACGCCTGCTAAGTGTTGTTAGTCAATGATCGATAACAATCAAAAGCACATACTAAGTCAGTGGCCGTAAATTAAGATAAAGAATTAAGAGTTCATAACAGGTTAATCTATGCAAAGTCAAAAAATACGCATTCGCTTAAAAGCTTTCGATTATCGTTTAATCGATAAGTCAGCGATGGAAATTGTCGAAACAGCGAAGCGAACTGGTGCGGTTGTAAGAGGACCAGTTCCGTTGCCTACGCGTATTGAGAGATTTGATTTATTACGCTCTCCGCATGTGAATAAAACATCAAGAGATCAATTTGAAATTAGAACGCATTTGCGTTTGATGGATATTATTGATCCTACGGATAAAACGGTAGATGCTTTGATGAAATTGGATCTACCTGCCGGCGTGGACGTTGAAATTAAGCTGTAGGCGGCGCTGGCTGATTCGAGTTATAGCTGATTTTGTATTTTTGAATAGCCTGACCAATAAAAGTAGTTAAAGGAAAAAAAATGATGCCAGGATTAATCGGTAAAAAAATAGGAATGACTAGAGTATTTACCGAAACAGGAAGTAGTGTGCCGGTCACCGTTTTGGATATTTCAGGAAATAGAGTTGTTCAAATCAAATCTGCTGTCAAAGACGGATATACCGCGATCCAACTTACCCATGGACTACAACGTTCAAGCCGAATCACCAAGCCATTGTCTGGCCATTTTGCTCGAGCTGGCGTAGAGGCGGGTAGAATTGTTAAGGAATTTAGGGCTGATCCCACTGCAATTGAAGGTCTGAAGCCTGGTGCGGAGATCAGCGTCGAGCTCTTTGAAGTAGGTCAGAAGGTTGATGTCAGCGGTGAATCCATAGGTAAGGGCTATGCCGGGACTATCAAAAAACACAATTTTTCCTCCAATCGGGCAAGCCATGGCAATTCAAAATCACATAACGTGCCGGGTTCCATAGGAATGGCTCAAGATCCTGGCCGTGTTTTTCCCGGCAAAAAGATGTCAGGCCGTTTGGGTGGTGAGACGTGTACGATCCAGAATATAGAAGTAGTACGAGTCGATGTGCAGCGAGGACTGTTGTTTCTGAAAGGATCCGTTCCTGGCGCAAAGGGTAATGGAGTTTTTATTCGTCCTGGCATTAAACAGACACATAAATAAATGACCGTAGCTTAATCATATCCATTTAGTATAGTAGAACGAAATTTGGGGGCGAAGTGAAGATTTCATGTGTTAACGAAAATGGGGCATCAGAAGAGTTGAGTCTATCTGATTCTGTTTTCGGAAGAGCTTATAACGAAGCGCTAGTGCATCAGATTGTTAAGTCATATTTGGCCAATGCTCGGACAGGGACTCGCTCGCAGAAAGGCCGCTCTGAAGTCGTCATGTCGACTCGTAAACAATGGCGGCAGAAAGGCACTGGCAGAGCACGAACCGGTGCAGCATCGAATCCGATATGGCGTGGTGGTGGGAAAATATTTCCTAACAAACCAGATGAAAACTTTAGCCATAAAGTTAATCGAAAAATGTATCGTGCCGGAATATGCACGATCCTTTCCCAGCTGTTGAGGGAAAACAGAATAAAATTTATCGATGAATTCACGGTAGCGACTCCTAAAACTAAAGATTTTATCCAGAAACTGGATACTCACCAGTTGTCTAATGTATTGATCATCACTGATGCAATCGATGACAATTTATATCTGGCATCGAGAAATGTACCCCACACAAGAGTAGTGGAGGTTGCAGGAATCGATCCTGTCAGTTTGTTACATTACGATAGCGTGATTGTCACTAAGGCGACAGCCAAACAATTTGAAAGTGTGCTGCTATGAAAACAGTAAATATCAGTCGGGAAAGAGCATTCCAGGTCATTTTGTCACCACAAATTTCTGAGAAGGCCACTTTTATTGCAGATAAGCACCATCAAATTATTTTTCGTGTTGCTTCCGATGCGAATAAAACTGAGATCAAGTCAGCAATAGAGCAGTTATGGGAATCGCAGAAAATTCAGGTAGAGAGCGTTCAGATTTCTAACGTTAAAGGTAAAACGAAAAGATTTGGCCGATTTATTGGTAAGAGATCTGGCTGGAAAAAAGCGTATGTCAGCCTAAAAGGCGATCAAGAAATCGACTTTACTGATGTGAAGTTATTTGAGGATAAGTAATGGCACTTGTAAAAACCAAACCGACCTCACCTGGCCGCAGAGGGGTAATCAAACTAGTTAATAGTTTTTTGCATAAGGGTGAGCCTTATGCAAAATTACTAGAAAAAAAGAAAAAACATGCCGGACGAAACAATAGCGGCAGGATTACTGTTCGTCATATAGGTGGCGGACATAAACAACATTATCGTATCGTTGATTTTAAGAGAAATAAGGACGATATTCCGGCTAAGGTTGAAAGGATAGAATACGATCCAAACAGAAGTGCGCATCTTGCATTGCTTTGTTATGCTGATGGTGAGAGAAGATATGTTATTGCAGCCAAGGATACGGTAGTAGGGTCATTGCTTGTGAATGGGCCAAGTGCACCCATCAAAACGGGCAATACTTTGCCTATACGTAATATACCTATTGGCAGCACCCTGCATTGCGTCGAGCTCAAACCGGGTAAAGGCGCTCAGCTTGCCCGCTCAGCGGGGTCAGCGGTTCAATTGATGGCTAGAGAAGGTAATTACTCGCAAATCAAACTGAGGTCCGGTGAAATCAGGAAAATACATATTGACTGTCGAGCTACTCTTGGAGAAGTTGGCAATGCCGAGCATAACCTTAGGTCAATCGGTAAAGCTGGTGCTACACGCTGGAGAGGTATACGGCCAACCGTCAGAGGGGTTGCAATGAACCCTGTGGATCACCCGCATGGCGGTGGTGAAGGTAAAACAGCCGCCGGCCGCCATCCTGTCAGTCCCTGGGGTACGCCAGCAAAAGGTTCACGCACACGTAGAAATAAAAGAACCGATAATATGATTGTACGTAGTAGGTATTCTAAAAAAGGTTAATTTAGTATGAGTCGCTCTATTTCAAAAGGCCCGTTTGTTGATCTGCATCTGATCAATAAAGTTTATACTGCGCGTCAGAAAAATGACAAGAAACCGATTAAAACATGGTCGCGACGCTCAACAATTCTTCCTGACTTCATAGGATTGACCATTGCCGTGCACAATGGTAAGCAACATATTCCTGTGTTTATTACGGAAAATATGGTCGGGCATAAATTAGGCGAATTTTCACATACTAGAACCTTTAAAGGTCATGCTGGTGATAAAAAAGCCGGTTCTAAGCGATAAGGATAATAAATGCAAACTACAGCTGTCTTACGTGGAGTCAGATTATCTGCTCAGAAAGGACGCCTCGTCGCGGACCAAATAAGAGGGTTGCGTGTCGAACAGGCAATCAAGGTATTGACCTTCAGTCCTAAAAAGGGCGCAGAAATCATATTGAAATTGCTGGAATCTGCGGTAGCAAATGCTGAGCATAACGAGGGCGCAGATATAGACGAACTGAACGTCTCCAAAATTTATGTCGACCGTGGGCCTTCACTCAAACGGGTCAGTCCTCGAGCGAAGGGTAGAGGTAATCGCATTGTTAAACCAACTTGCCATATATTGCTGACTGTCGGTGATAAATAGTTTATAAAATAAGGACTTGAAGTAATCATGGGACAAAAAATCAACCCAACAGGCTTTCGACTTTCAGTTTTAAAGAATTGGTCATCACGCTGGTATGCGAATACTAAGAAATTCCCAGATTTTCTCAGAGAGGACATACAGGTCAGACAATATCTTTTGAAAAAATTGAGTCATGCCTCAGTGGGAAATATTGTCATTGAGAGGCCTTCTAAAAATGCCCGTATCACCATTCATACTTCAAGACCAGGTGTTGTGATTGGAAAAAAGGGTGAAGATATTGAGATTTTGAGACGGAATGTTGAAAAGCTAATGGCTATTCCGGTTCATATTAATATTGAAGAAATCCGCAAACCAGAAATAGATGCACAATTAATCGCTGCGAATATTACACAACAGCTCGAGAAGCGAATTATGTTCAGACGGGCGATGAAGCGAGCCATACAGAATGCAATGAGACTCGGCGCTCAAGGCATTAAAATTATGAGTTCCGGGCGTTTGAACGGAATCGAGATTGCGCGTACAGAGTGGTATCGTGAAGGGAGAGTGCCTCTTCATACTTTAAGGGCAGAAGTGGATTATGGCACGGCTGAAGCCAAAACGACTTACGGTGTCATTGGCGTGAAAGTATGGGTATTTAAGGGAGAGCAGCTCTCTATCAAAGAGCGGCAGATTTAGATCATCTATTGATTGAAGTGATGAATCTTTTAGTATCCATTGAAGATTAATCAAAATTAGGCTAAGGAATACTTTAGATGTTGCAACCATCCAGAACCAAATATAGAAAGCAACATAAAGGGCGAAATACCGGCATCGCGACCAGAGGAAACAAGGTGAGCTTTGGTGAATTTGGTTTAAAAGCTGTTGGACGAGGCCGATTGACCTCTCGCCAGATTGAGGCTGCCAGGCGCGCGATGACAAGACATATCAAGCGTGGTGGTAGAATATGGATCAGAATTTTCCCGGATAAACCGATATCCCAGAAACCTGCCGAGGTTCGGATGGGTAAAGGCAAGGGTAATCCAGAGTACTACGTTGCTGAGATTCAGCCTGGCAAGATGTTGTATGAGATGGACGGAGTCGATGAAGCATTGGCCAGAGAGGCATTCAGATTGGCTTCCGCAAAGCTTCCAGTACAGACAACATTTGTCGTTAGGCAATTAGGAACTTGAGTATATGAAAACTGATGAATTGAGAACAAAGGAACGGGCGGAGTTAGAGAAGGAATTGCTTTCTTTGCGTAGAACACAATTTGGACTGCGGATGAGACACGCGACGCAACAGTTAGAGAATGTTTCACAAATTAAAAATGTGCGACGCGATATAGCGCGTGTCAAAACCATTTTAGGACAGAAAGCGGCGCAATCATGAATATGAATAATCAAAGTAATATTCTGATCGGTCAAGTGGTCAGTGACAAAAGAGATAAAACGGTGACTGTTCGCATTGACAGGAAAGTCAAGCATCCGCTATATGGGAAGATTATCAAGCGTTCCAAGAAGTTTCATGCGCATGATGAGCTCAATCAATATAAGATTGGCGATTTGGTAGAAATATGCGAAACCAAGCCTGTATCAAAAACCAAATCGTGGAAAGTAATCAAAGCGGTCTAAAATAAAAGTTAGTTAGGCAAGGATTTATTAGGCTCTAATACTTGGCTCAACTTCTAAACCTAAAATATTAACTGGGTGTAAAAGAGATTATGATTCAAATGCAGTCGGTACTTAAAGTCGCGGATAATACTGGCGCTCGTTCCGTTATGTGTATCAAGGTTTTGGGTGGATCAAAACGGAGATTTGCTGGCGTGGGTGACATCATCAAAGTTGCTGTCAAGGATGCGGCACCCCGGGGGCGTGTCAAAAAAGGCGAGGTATATAACGCCGTTGTCGTCCGTACCGCCAAGGGTGTTCGACGTGCAGATGGATCCTTGATTAAGTTTGACTCCAATGCGGCAGTCATATTGAACGCTAAACTGGAACCCATCGGTACCCGTATATTTGGTCCAGTTACAAGAGAACTGCGTACAGCAAAATTTATGAAAATAGTGTCATTAGCACCCGAAGTTTTATAGTAGAGGTAGATGATCATGAAAAAAATACGAAAGGGTGATGACGTTATCGTAATAGCTGGAAAAGACAAGGGCAAGCGATCCACTATCCTGAAATATGAATCGGATGAGCATGTTATTGTACAGGATGTCAATAAAGTCAAGAAGCATGTCAAGCCCAATCCGAATAAAAACGTAACTGGCGGTATTATTGAGATGGAAAAGCCAAT
The DNA here is from genome assembly GCF_050584665.1 of Nitrosomonas sp. ANs5. Classification (NCBI taxonomy): domain Bacteria; kingdom Pseudomonadati; phylum Pseudomonadota; class Betaproteobacteria; order Nitrosomonadales; family Nitrosomonadaceae; genus Nitrosomonas; species Nitrosomonas sp. ANs5. Next base: position 9,376 of record NZ_JBEUDO010000024.1, on the reverse strand, counting down.
ACATATTTCAAATATCGCCATATACAATTTTTCAGCTAAAAAGGCAGATCGCGTGGGCTTCAAGCTGGATGAATCTGGTTTAAAAGTGCGCTACTTTAAATCTGATGGTAGCCTGATTGACTCGTAATAAGGCAATGTATACAAAATGACGCGATTACAAGATTTTTATCGACAAACGGTAGTGAAAGAACTGGTTGACAGATTTAGCTATAAATCGGTGATGCAGGTTCCTCGAATTACAAAAATTACGCTGAACATGGGAGTGGGTGAGGCATCTTCAGATAAAAAAATTATTGAAAATGCCTTTAATGATCTGGAAAAAATTGCAGGGCAGCGGCCGATTATAACAAAGGCCCGCAAATCGATTGCCACCTTCAAGGTGCGTGCTGGCTATCCAGTCGGTTGTATGGTGACGCTGCGTGGTAAGAAAATGTTTGAATTCCTAGACAGATTGGTCAATATAGCAATTCCTCGTATTCGCGACTTTAGAGGCATCCAGGTTAAGGGTTTCGACGGACGCGGGAATTTCAATATGGGCATAAAGGAACAAATAATTTTCCCTGAGATAGATTATGATAAAATTGATAAATTGCGTGGACTAAACATAACCGTAACGACGACAGCTCAGACAGACACTGAGGCCAAGGCGTTGTTGTCTGCATTTAGATTTCCATTCAGAAGCTAAGGGAATATTGTGGCAAAAAAATCGATAATTAATAGAAACTTAAAAAGAATAAAAATTGTAGATAAATTTGCGAAGCGCAGATCCGAAATACTTGCTATTCTGAATGATTCCAGCGCTGATCATGATCAAAAGTTGGCGGCGAGAGAATCATTGCAAAAGTTACCACGAGATTCCAGTCCAGTAAGACTTCGTCAACGTTGTGCGCTTACAGGCCGGCCAAGAGGGGTATACAAAAAATTCGGGCTTGGACGTATTAAACTACGTGAAATAGCCATGTGTGGTCAAATTCCAGGTGTCATTAAGGCTAGCTGGTAACTGGTTTAGATGCTGGGTCATAACGATAGCCTAAGTGTTAAAGACTATTAAAATAGTGGTGTAATTATATGTGTATGACTGATCCCATTTCAGATATGTTAACTCGTATAAGAAATGCGCAATTATCAGAAAGAAAAGAAGTTGTAATGCCTTCGTCTAAGCTTAAGTTGTCTATTTTAAAAGTCTTGAAAGACGAAGGCTATATACAAGATTATAAACTCATTGATGTAGATAAAAAGCCCCACATAAGTGTTTTGTTGAAATACTTCAATGGTGGTGCTGTTATAGAGACAATCAAGCGAGTTAGCCGGCCTGGATTAAGGATTTACAAGCCAAAAACCGATTTGCCTCAGGTGATGAATGGTTTAGGAATAGCTATTGTCTCTACTTCTAGAGGTGTAATGACGGAGCGCTCGGCTAGGGAAAGTGGTTTGGGTGGTGAGATCCTGTGTATCGTGACCTAAGGTAATAAGGATTAAGAATAATGACTTTTGCAACCACAAAACCGATTCCGGTTCCCGGAAATGTCGATGTCCAGGTGAGAGATTCAGCTTTAACTGTCAAAGGCCCTTTGGGTGAATTATTGCAAGAATTTGATAAGCAAACTGTAAAAATAACCCTGGATTCTGGCGCCCTTGAGGTTAGCGCATTAAAAGCGACCAAGCATGCTAAGGCTATCATCGGCACCCTCAGATCATTGATCGTTAATATGATTGCTGGTGTTACTAGCGGATTTGAGAAAAAGCTATTGCTTGTGGGTGTTGGCTATAGAGCTCAGGTGACAGGCTCCAGCCTTAATCTCAGTTTAGGATTTTCGCATCCTGTTGTTTATGCACTGCCAAATGGCGTACAAGCCGAAGTGCCGACACAAACAGAAATTCGGATCAAGGGAATCGATAAGCAAGCCGTCGGACAAGTTGCAGCTGAAATCAGAGGGTTTCGAAAGCCAGAGCCATATAAGGGCAAAGGCATAAGGTTCTCCGACGAAAAAATAGTGTTGAAAGAAACCAAGAAAAAATAAATTAGGTATGCATAAATGCTAACGACAAAGCAAATGCGTTTACGTAGATCAAAAGCTACGAGACTAAAGATTATGAATTCCGGCAAATACAGATTGCTGGTGCATAGAAGCAATAAGCATATCTATGCGCAAGTATTTGATCCTGTTGCCAGTAAAGTTATTGCATCTGCCTCTACGCTCGAACCGGCGGTAAAAGCTAAATATCCCAATGGAAGTTCTATTGAAGCGGCAAAATTCGTTGGCGAATTAGTTGCCAAGAAATCACTTGAGCACAATATAAGTGATGTGGCTTTTGACCGTAGCGGATTTAAATATCATGGTCGTGTAAAGGCCTTGGCAGACTCTGCTAGAAGTGCTGGCATCAAGTTTTGATTTAGGAGTGCAAAGTGGCTAGAGTTACAAAAGCACCTGGAGGTCGTGCCCAGGAGGATAGCAAAATGGACGGCTTGAAAGAGAAGATGGTCTCTGTCAACCGTGTTACGAAAGTGGTTAAGGGCGGTCGCATTCTCGGCTTTGCTGCATTGACAGTCGTTGGTGATGGTAATGGTAGTATCGGCATGGGCAAAGGAAAATCGCGAGAAGTGCCGGTTGCTGTTCAGAAAGCTATAGAAGAAGCGCGCCAAAAAATGATTAAAATAAATTTGGCAGACGGCACACTTCATCATGCTGTCATTGGGGAGCATGGTGCAGCCAAGGTATATATGCAGCCGGCGTCCGAGGGAACTGGAATCATTGCAGGCGGTCCAATGCGAGCGATTTTTGAGGTGATGGGTATACACAATATTCTGGCCAAATGCATAGGTTCCACTAATCCATATAACATTGTGCGTGCAACCATCAATGGTCTTAGCAAGGTTAACTCCCCGGCGATGATTGCGGCTAAGCGTGGCAAGTCAGTCGAAGATATTTTGGGGCATAGAGAATGAGTCAAGTCAAATCTCTTAAAGTCACGCTAGTTAAAAGTTTAATAGGCACGAAGAAGAATCATAGGCTCAGTGCACATGGATTGGGTCTGAGAAAAGTCAATCAATCTGTTGTTGTTGAGGATACCCCATCCAATCGTGGCATGATTAATACCATTAACTATTTAGTGAAATTAGAGGGTTAAGTGAAACTCAATACTATAAAACCTGCTGTTGGATCCAATGTTGCTCGTCGACGGGTAGGCAGAGGCATTGGTTCAGGATTGGGTAAAACTTGTGGACGAGGGCATAAAGGTCAGAAGTCTCGCGCGGGTGGTTTTCATAAGGTGGGTTTTGAGGGTGGACAGATGCCACTCCAGCGCCGGTTACCAAAACGCGGTTTTACCGTTTATGGCAAACAGCCTACACAAGAAATTAAATTATCTGAGGTATTGAAAATCAATCAACAAATAATTGATCCCAATGTTTTGTACGAGCAAGGATTGGTTAAAGATACTCGTAGCCGTTTGAAGATCATTTGGTCTCAATGTGCAATTGATAAAGCATTAACGGTTAAAAATATTCAAGTATCGCAAGGAGTAAGAACTGCAATCGAGCAGTCTGGTGGAACGGTAGAATTTACACAAAAAGAAGCTAATGGCATCTAAACCTAAAGTCTCAACGACTGATAAATTTTATGACCTAAAGAAACGTCTCTGGTTTCTTTTGTTGGCGCTTATCGTATACCGAATCGGCGCGCATGTACCGGTACCAGGCATAGATCCCGTGGTGCTCAAGGATCTCTTTGAAACCCAAGAAAGTGGCATTCTTGGGATGTTCAATATGTTCTCGGGCGGTGCGTTGTCGCGTTTTTCGATATTTGCGCTAGGCATTATGCCTTATATTTCTGCTTCGATCATAATGCAACTGGGTACGGTAGCAGTGCCGCATCTAGAATCTTTAAAGAAAGAAGGTGAATCTGGACGCCGCAAAATTACGCAATATACACGCTATGGCACGCTGTTATTAGCAACACTCCAAAGCTACGGCATTTCTATTGCACTGCAGTCACAGGTTGGATTGGTCATCACGCCTGGCCCATTATTTTTATTTACTACGATTGTCACGCTCGTTACTGGTACGGTATTTTTAATGTGGCTCGGTGAACAGATAACTGAACGTGGAATTGGTAATGGTATATCGTTGATCATTTTCGCAGGTATAGCGGCGGGTCTGCCGAGCGCAATTGGCGGCACGCTTGAGCTCGTCAATACCGGCGCGATGCATTTTCTGACTGCTTTGTTTATCTTTATTGCCGCTTTGGCTGTGACTGCTTTTGTCGTTTTTGTTGAACGCGGCCAAAGGAAAATTTTGGTCAATTATGCTAAACGGCAAGTGGGGCGTCAGGTAGTGGGTGGCCAGTCTTCCCATCTTCCCTTGAAATTAAATATGGCCGGCGTGATTCCGCCAATTTTCGCTTCCAGTATAATATTATTCCCAGCTACCCTAGCCGGGTGGTTTTCGGATGACGTCGATTTGCTATGGCTCAAAGATTTTAGCGCTGCATTATCGCCAGGCCAGCCTGTGTATGTACTCTTATATGCCACATTGATCATATTCTTCTGTTTCTTTTATACAGCCTTGGTTTTTAACCCAAGAGAAACATCTGACAATCTCAAAAAGAGTGGTGCTTTCATTCCCGGTATCCGCCCAGGAGAACAGACTTCCAAATATATCGAACGTATCATGCTTCGACTGACTCTGATCGGTTCTATTTATGTTACGCTTGTTTGTTTGTTGCCCGAGTTTATGATTCTTAAATGGAATGTGCCGTTCTATTTCGGTGGCACCTCATTGCTGATCATCGTGGTTGTCACAATGGATTTTATGGCGCAGGTACAGTCTCATGTAATGTCTGGACAATATGAGAGTCTGCTCAAGAAAGCCAACTTTAAGTCAGGTTCAAGCTTTTCGCGGTAATAAATTTGACAATGGCAAAAGAAGAAACTATCCAGATGCAAGGGGAAGTTATAGAAACTCTCCCTAATGCAACTTTTCGAATTAAACTCGAAAACGGTCATATTGTGCTTGGTCATATTTCCGGAAAAATGCGTATGAACTATATCCGGATTTTGCCAGGCGATAAGGTAACTGTTGATTTAACACCGTACGACCTATCGAGAGCTCGTATTACTTTTCGTACGAAATAATCTTTTGTCTGTAAAAATTAACCTGGCTATTTTGTATGGCTAGCGATATCACGAAATATATTTTGGAGTCGATCAATGAAAGTGCGCGCATCAATAAAAAAAATATGCAGAAATTGCAAAATTATTAGACGTCATCGTGTCGTTCGAGTCATTTGTACCGATGCACGACACAAACAACGTCAAGGCTAACATCCAATTTCCCATAAATTGCTCAAGGTAAGAAAATGGCACGTATAGCTGGTGTAAACATACCAAATAATCAACATGTTAATATTGCATTAACATCTATTTATGGAATTGGTAACGCTACCGCTCGTAAAATTTGTACGGATTTAGATATAACGCCATCCGTTAAACTGAAAGATATTCCCGATGCTAAGCTAGATGAGTTGCGTGATTATATTGGTAAGCTAGTTGTCGAAGGTGATCTTCGCCGTGAAGTATCCATGAATATCAAGAGACTCATCGATCTCGGTTCTTATCGTGGATTGCGGCATCGTAGAGGTTTGCCTGTCAGAGGACAACGTACCAAAACCAATGCTAGAACGAGAAAAGGCCCGCGCAAGGCAGTACGATCGAGATAACGTCAATATTTTTGCGCTATTATTCAATACTTAGGATGTTATTTTAATGGTCAAGTCATTATCTAAAGCTAGAAAAAAAACCAAAAAAAATGTTGTTGAAGGTGTGGCGCATATTCATGCTTCTTTCAACAACACCATTGTCACGATCTCTGATCGACAAGGGAATGCGTTATCCTGGGCAACCTCCGGCGGCGTTGGATTTAAGGGTTCCCGTAAAAGTACACCTTTTGCTGCACAGGTTGCAGCCGAACAAGCTGGTAAATTGGCTATGGATTGTGGTGTCAAAAATCTTGAGGTAAGAGTGAAAGGTCCAGGCCCAGGCCGCGATTCGGCTGTGCGAGCACTTAATGCAACTGGCTTTAAGATTACTAGTATAACCGACGTGACCCCTGTTCCTCATAATGGATGTAGGCCACCAAAGAAACGTCGTATTTAAGGAGAATCTAATATGGCCAGAAATCTAAATCCAAAATGCAGACAATGTCGCCGCGAGAAAGAAAAGTTATTTTTAAAAGGCGATAAATGTTTTACTGAAAAATGCGCAATTGAACGTCGGAACTACCCTCCAGGTCAACATGGGCAGAAAAAAACCAGAATGTCTGATTATGCAGTTCAGCTGCGAGAAAAACAGAAAATCAGAAGAATTTATGGCTTGCTCGAACACCAGTTCCGTAATGTTTATAAACAAGCAGATCGGCAGAAAGGCGTCACCGGTGAAAATTTGCTGCAGTTATTAGAAGGACGGTTAGATAACGTTGCCTATCATATGGGTTTTGGTGCGTCCAGATCTGAGTCTAGGCAAATTGTTAGGCATAACTGTATTTTAGTAAACGATAAGAGAGTCAATATCCCTTCGTACCAAGTATCGCCTGGCGATAAGGTAGGAGTCGCTGAGCATGCCAAAAAGTATATTCGTATAAAGGCGTCTGCTGAAATTGCAAAAAAACGCAATATTCCTTCTTGGGTTGAGGTCGATTTTGATAATTTGACTGGTGTTTATAAAAGCAAGCCAGAACGCAGTGATCTCTCGTCAACCATTAACGAATCTTTGGTTATCGAACTTTATTCTAAGTAATTAGATTAGTTAACAGTTCTCACATATTGGCAACGTTATGTCATTAAATAGTTTTCTCACACCTAGAATAGTCGAGGTTCAGAATATTACACCTCTGCATGCAAAGGTGATAATGGAGCCATTCGAGCGCGGTTTTGGGTATACCTTAGGTAATGCATTACGTCGTGTGCTTTTATCTTCCATTTCGGGCTGTGCACCGACAAAGGTTACTATTGCTGGGGTGGTGCATGAATATTCCTCACTTGATGGTATCCAGGAGGACGTTGTTGATCTTATTTTGAATCTTAAAGGTATTATTTTTAAGCTTCATAATAAATCGCATGCACTTATCACGCTTAGGAAAAGTACTGAAGGATTAGTGACTGCAGCTGATATTGATGTGCCACATGATGTCGAGATTATCAATCCCGATCATCCTATAGCCCATATTACAGCTGGCGGCAAGTTGGATCTACAGATTGTAGTGGAAGAGGGGAGAGGCTATCAGCCCGTATCTGTGCGCCGCAGTGAAGATGCTGACATTTCGGTTGGCGAGATACTGCTGGATGCTTCTTTCAGTCCAATCCGACGGGTTAGCTATGCTATAGAAAGTGCACGGGTTGAACAACGTACTGACCTTGATAAATTAATCATCGACATTGAAACAAATGGTTCGGTCGATCCTGAAGAAGCGATTCGGTATGCTGCGAGAGTCTTGGTTGAGCAATTTTCATTTTTTGCTGATTTGGAAAGCACACCATTACCTACAGAACAACCTAAAACGCCTGTAATCGACCCTATTCTGCTCAGGCCGGTTGATGATCTCGAGCTTACGGTCAGATCTGCCAATTGTCTTAAAGTAGAAAATATATTTTATATCGGAGATTTAATTCAGCGTACTGAAGCCGAATTATTGCGTACTCCAAATTTAGGTCGTAAGTCACTCAATGAAATCAAGGAAGTCTTGGCTGCGCGTGATTTATCATTAGGTATGAAACTTGAAAATTGGCCTCCAGCCAATCTTGAAAATTATGTAAAGGAAACAGGTCATGCGTCATCGTAATGGTTTACGCAAGCTTAATCGCACCTCTAGCCATCGCTTAGCCATGTTCAGAAACATGACTAATTCTTTGCTCCAGCATGAGATCATCAAAACAACATTGCCCAAAGCTAAAGAATTACGGCGAGTAGTTGAACCGGTTATTACCCTGGGTAAAAAACCTTCATTAGCGAATAAACGCCTTGCTTTTAATCGGCTAAGAAATCGTGATATGGTTTTAAAAGTCTTTTCTGAATTGGGACCGCGCTATCAATCACGAAATGGTGGTTATTTGAGAATTCTTAAATGTGGATTCAGAAAAGGCGATAATGCTCCCATGGCTATCGTCGAATTGCTTGATAGAGTCGATCAAGACACTGTCGCTGAAAGCGCAGATAACTAACCATTTTTTTACTTATCAGACAGATTTTCTGTCTGATAAGTGTTAAGCCTCGCATGATTTGATCATCAACCTGCCTCCAGTCTATAACTAGCTACTTTCTCAAAACATATGAGTTACTGAGAACCGGTTGATAGATTTAAGGGTGCCTCTAAAATTCAGAGTTTTAAACAAGACGAGGCGAGAACAAAAAATGCTGACGCAGCATATGATGGATATGTTAGGGACATTTTTTGTGATCAACGACGTATTGTGACGAAATATGGATTTTTAGAGATACCCTTAACAAGTTCAAATATGTCTGTTGTTAATGCTTGCTCAATCTTAACAATCCTTTCAGCGTTCAGCACGTCAAATTAGTTTTTCCTGCCTCGTTATTTCCCTCATTAGCCGCTGATTTTTTGCGTGGCTCACTGAAAAATGCTAATAAAATGTTCAGCATAGTGCAAATTTAGCGATATTGCCTGCAGGCTGTATATTGTTGAAATATTGCGAGAATCTTGCATGCTTGCCGTTATGATTGTAGGGGATGTGATGCCTGCCAAACTCCTTTTTCTGCCAGGCGCTTCGGGTAATACCGAATTCTGGCTGCCTGTCGCGCATTTATTGAAGCATCAAGCAGACCATGTCTACTTGAAATGGCCTGGCTTTGGTTCTATTCCGGCTGATCCCCAAGTCAACTCCATGGATGACCTGGTCGATCTGGTCGTGGCTGAGATCGATCGGCCTTGCGCGCTGATTGCACAATCAATGGGTTGCATCATGGCAATCCGGGCCACGCTTGAGCAACCCGGTCTTGTGACCCATCTAGTATTGGCGGTGACCTCTGGCGGGATAGATTTGCAGCATTTTGGTGCGCTTGACTGGCGCCCGCTTATGTATGCTGCCAATCCTGCGTTTCCGCGCTGGTTTGCAGATTATAACGAAGACTTGTCATGCCAGTTGCCCAAGATCCAGGTACCTACCTTGCTTCTGTGGGGGGATGCCGATCCGATCAGTCCTGTCAGTGTTGGGCGCGAGATCGCATCTTTGCTGCCATATGCTAAACTTTATATTGTGTCCGGTGGTGATCATAACCTCGCCATGATCCATGCGAAGGAAGTGGCACCATTGATTGATCTGCATCTTGCCAACCCGACCTGAGTGATCGGGCTAGGAAGCTGTCC
>NZ_JBEUDO010000023.1:0-47155 GCF_050584665.1 Nitrosomonas sp. ANs5 | reverse complement strand
TTTGGTGTTGACAGCATGGAGAGCAAAAAACGTCACCCCGGTATTATATGACGCAACTCAGTCTCACCGTCTACTTCATCAATCACTTCATGTATGGTCGTCAATCTATCGTGATGGCGTTCGAGGCAAGGAGCGGCTAGTCACTCGCTACGCACGCAGGAATCCAAAGGAAACATCGACGCATGACGATTTCGTTGGCCGCCTGCTCTGGGCGCTGAGCGATCCGGATGGCCTGCCGGCCAGGCGCTTTGCCGACCTGGACCCAGTACCCTCACTGGATTGGCTGGAGCTCTTGAGCAAGGAGCGCTACCGGCACACCGACCTCGGCCGCTTCGGCGTCCCGCCCAAAGCCGTTCATGATGACAAGCTCGCCTTCAGTCTGCTCCGCAGGCCGTCGCCTTATCCGTTGGCGCCGAGAATGAGTATCGTCGATGCTGGCCGCTGGGATGAAGTGATGCAGCAATTGGCGTACTGGCTGATTCGTCATCTCGACGACCCGGCTCTGCTGTTATGGCTGGTCAAAGACTATGGTGAGCTGCACGATAAGTTTGTTCTGTTGCTGGATAACCGGCTAGACTATTTGGCCAAACTCGAACGCGATGGCAACACTGCCAAGCTGGCGCGCATTCGCGCAAGCGCATCCAACGCGATCCCCGGCCCACTGATGCGCACACTGTGGCGGCTGCTGCTCACCGGGCGGGTAAAATCGCGGGTTCCCAATCTCGATCTTTATCGCTGGCGCAGTCACTTACAGCGCGATGGGTTCACCACGACCTTGCGCCTGGAACTACGCGAGCTCCTGGTACCACGCGTATTGCTGCGTGAACCGTTCCGCTGGACAATAGCCGGTAATGAAAACGCCCAACCAGAGCGAATCAAGGACCTTGTTGAATGGGAAATCGTGCTGTTCGCCAATCATGTTCGTTCCGGTTTGCGCGATCTGTCCAAGGATAAGCACTGGAATACCGCCCTGCCCGAGCTGCTGTTCGATTTCAGTATGCTATTGCGTGACGCGTTCGATCTCATGCGCGAGCTCGGCGGAGCAGTGGATAAGCATGATTTGTCTTACACCTACCGGCCCTCGATCAGCGAACATCCGCAAAACGCGGACCGCCACGACTGGACAGTATTGATCGATCTGACCCTGGATGCGTGGATCGCCACTGCGGCGCAATCGCCGGCGCGGGCAGCGCTCGTGGCAGAATCCTGGTGGCACACGCCTTATCCGCTGTTCCGTCGCCTCGCGTTCTTCGCGGCGGCACAGGACAACGTGATTTCCCATCGCCAAGCACTCGACTGGCTGCTGGCGGACGATCATTGGTGGCTTTGGTCGGTGGAAACCCAACGGGAAGCCATGCGCTTGCTGGTTGCCCTGGCACCACAACTCGATGGAGCAATGCTGGCAGAACTAGAGCAAGCCATCCTTGCCGGACCACCCCGCGCCATGTTCAAGGCTGATATCGCCCCCGAACGCTGGTCCCAGATTGTGGATCACAAGGTTTGGCTACGGCTGGCAAAGATCGTTGAGACCGGAGCGGTGTTGAGTGCGGCCGGTAAAGAACAGCTGGGGGCACTTTCGGCCCAGTATCCGGAGTCGAAGCCGGCAGTGGATCAGCGCGATGAGTTTCCACTCTGGAGGGAAGATGGCAGTGAATTACAACAATTCAATGCCACACCACACCGCCGCAGAGATTTGATCGAATGGCTCAGACAGCATCCCTCTACAGATCATTTTAAGGAAAATGATGATTGGCAGCAGCGCTGCCGCGACCACTTCGCCACCACCGCATGTGCCTTGTGCGGATTGGCCCGCGAAGGTTTTTGGCCGACTGCTCGCTGGCAAGAGGCCCTGCAGGCTTGGTCCGAGAAAAAACTCCTCAAGCGTTCCTGGCGCTACCTGGCGCCAATTCTGAACCATGCCCCTGACGAGCTGCTGCAGTCCCATGGTATCAGCTGGTGGCTGCATGCCGTGGCCAAGGTTCTCGAAACTCACGAAACGATACTCTTTGCGCTTAGCAAACGAATTCTGGAATTTGATTATGAGATAGATACCGATGCCGGGGAGCCCGTTATGCGCGCCATCAATCACCAGACAGGACTTGTAACGGAAGCGCTGCTGCACTGGTGGTTCCGGAAAACCCCGGAGGATGAGCAAGGTCTGCCAGATCAACTCAGACCCATCTTCACCACACTTTGCGATACGAAAGTCGATAAGTTCCGGCATGGCCGCGTCCTGCTGGCAATGCATGTCATCGCATTGTTCCGTGTAGACCGAGACTGGACAATGCAATACCTGTTGCCGCTTTTCGACTGGCAGCACTCCAAAGAAGAAGCGCGCGCAGCCTGGTCCGGCTTCCTCTCGGCGCTGCGTCTCTATCGCCCCCTGATGGAAGTGCTCAAACCCCAATTTCTCGACACTGCGCGACACTACGCAGCGCTGGACAAATATGCAGGACAATACGCATCACTGCTGACATTCGCCGCCCTCGACCCTGGCGACACGTTCACCGTTGCCGAACTGGCCGATACCACCCGTGCACTACCTCCGGATGGGCTGCACGAGGCAGCTCGAGCACTGGTTCGAACGCTTGAAAGCGCAGGAGAACAACGCGCCGACTACTGGACAAACCGTGTAGTTCCTTATCTCAACCACATTTGGCCCAAGTCACGCCAGCATGCCTCAGCGGCTATCTCGGATGCTCTGGGGCGCTTGTGCATTGCGGCAAAAGATGCTTTCCCGGAGGCAATGCTGCTGCTTCATCCCTGGCTGCAACCACCTGAATATCCCGACTTCCTTACACACGAATTCAACCAGGCTGGCCTTTGCAGTAAATTCCCAAAACAAGCACTTGATTTTTTGAATCTGGTAATAGGCGAACTTACCCAGTGGCCGCCCGGCGATCTTTCGGCTTGTCTAAAAGCTATCCGAAATGAAATGCCGGCACTCGAGTCAGATGATCGATTTATCCGGCTCTCTAACTATTTGCGCAAACAAGGAATCGATATCTAATTGGTGCCGTTAACCAGGATCCGTTGATATTCGGTGATACATTGGTACTCAGCAGGTTAAGCGAAGCCCAGAATGATCCAACGTCAGTTTTATGGTGCGCAAGCGGCGCGGCAACCCAGAGATACCATGACGACGGAATTCTTACCGATTACACGAGCAAACTGGCTACGATCGGTAAATTTCAACCACTCTTTTCAGGATTCCTGTGACATAGTCAGTGAATGAAATTAGCCTCATCGCCGTCTGATCCCACACCTATCGCCTGATACAGGGCAATACTATCGAGAAGGCGTTGGGCTTGTGCGGCGATCAAGTTGATTTTGTTCTGTTGCATCTGTTGCATAGCAACAAGCAGTTGCAAATAGCTGGCAGCACCAAGCATATATTGTCTGCGCATCGATTCCATGGATTCCTGCGCGGCAGCATCGGCGGCTGCCAGCGCTACCAATTGCTGGGCGTCATACTGCAACGCGCGCAGAATATCGGCTACATTGCGCAGGGATTCGAGCACAACGTTTTGGTAATTAGCTGCAGCCGCATCGAATGCAGCCAAGGCTGCACGCTTTTCTGCCGACAAGCCAGGGTTGAAGAGAGGTTGAGTCAGTTGCCCAAGGAAATTCCAGATTAACGTGCCAGGGCCGAATAGAGCGGCTGTGGTCAATGCCTGTGAGCCGAGGTTAGCACTCAAGTTGATTTGTGGATAGAATTTAGCAATCGCCACGCCATATTCGGCATTGGCCGCTTGCAATAATGCTTCCGCCGCCTGTATATCGGGACGCTGGCGAACTAGCCCGGAAGGAACGACCCGCGGTAATTCGCTCGGCAAAGTAAAATCTGCCAATGTGAATTGGGGCATTTCCTCCGCCCCAGGCACCCGGCCAGCCAGCACCGCGAGCAAGTGTCGACTCTGCTCAAGTTGCAGGCGCAGCGGTAGCAAAGCAGCGCGCGTTTGTTCAACTTGGGTTCGTAACGCCAGCACTTCGTCTAATGAAGCTGCCCCCAACGCCTTCCGCTTTTGCTCGAGCTTGAGCCGCTCCATTTCAACTTGCAATATCGTCTCCATCGCCTCGACTTGAGCAGCCAACTTGGCCTGGGTAACGGCAGTGGTGATGAGATTGGCCACTAGCGCCAGTTGTGCGCCATGCAGCTGATAGCGTTGATAATCGATACGGGCTGCCAGGGCCGTCAGTGCATGCCGGTTCGCACCGGCTAAATCGAGCTGGTAATGCACACCGATGCCAGCGTTAAACAGGCTGAATTCCCGTGCATCCTCGGGTAGACCCAATGAACCAGGATTAAAACGCTGGCGCTGCCCACTCAAGCTTGCATCGATTTGAGGATAGCGCGCCAATCCCGCCCGCGCCGCATAAACCTCTTGCGCCTGCCGCAAAGTAGCTTGCGCAGAAAGCAGGGTTGGATTGGCTACCATAGCCTGTTCGATAAGTGCGTCTAGTTTGGGTGAACCGAAGCCATGCCACCACTGCGCGCGCACGCTCATGCTTTCGCTGAAACGCTGGGCCTCTCCAAGGAAAATCGGTGCGGAAGCGGTTTGCATCGGAAAACTGGTCGCCGTGTAATGTGCAGTATCGGGTGTGGCAGGACGTTTGAAATCGGGCCCGACAGCACAGCCAGCCAGTAATCCAACAAGAAGCAGTGTCATGAATACACGAACGAATGGGCTATCGCTACGCCTGCGATCGATGATGCAACTACTTGTCATACTCAGAGAATACGCACATGCTGAGCTTATATTCTGACTGTTGTTTCCTACAATAGCTTGAGTGGCTGGTGTGCCGTAAGGTTTCTCAGCGAAATGCCGGTTCTTCATCGAAAGCTCCTTGATTATCCACTCAATCGAATTCCCGGCCTTCGCCAATTTCTTCGTGAGTTATTCCGTCACGAATATGGTAGATACGCTTGAAAGTGGGGATAATTTTCTCGTCATGGGTGACGACAATAATGGCGGTCTCGAACTGACGCGCCATATCATTCAGAATCCGCACGACTGCCAAGGCACGTTCGCTGTCGAGCGGCGCTGTTGGCTCGTCAGCCAGAATCACTGGTGGACGATTGATCAGACCGCGGGCAATGGCCACGCGTTGCTGTTCCCCACCCGAGAGTTCTGATGGCATTGCCTGGGCCCGGTGTTGAATATCGAGCGCCTGCAGCAATGCCATTGCTTTTGTGCGCGCCACATCATTGGGTACGCCGGCCAGCATCGGCAGCAGGGCAACGTTATCGGTAACATCGAGAAACGGAATCAAGTAAGGCGCCTGAAACACGAACCCGATCCTGTCACGGCGCAGTGCGCGCAGATCCTTGATTTTCCAGCCGTTGTCATAGATTACCTCATTGCCCAGAATCATGCGTCCGGCAGTGGGCTCAATCACTGCACCCAGACACTTGAGCAGGGTGCTCTTGCCCGAACCCGAAGGTCCAATCAAGCCCACCACCTCGCCCGGTGCGACCCGCATGTCGACTTGCTTGAGTGCATCGACCGCTGTCTCACCCTTGCCGTAGCGCTTGTGCAAACCTTCGATACGGATGCCGTTACCCTCCATCTCAACCTCCTATGGCTTCGGCGGGATCGACCTTGAGCGCGGCGTGGATAGCAATAATGCTGGCAAGCACACAGATGATCATGAGTACTATAAAACCGCTGAACGCATCTCGCAGTTCGAGCAGCACATATTTTGGAAAGATTAACGCCCAGAAAGTAGCAGAGATCTTGCCCACCACGAAGCCGATGACACCCAATCCCAGCGCCTCTTGCATAATCATGCCGGCGATGGTGCGATTCTTGGTGCCGATGAGCTTGAGCACTGCAATTTCGCGGATTTTCCCCAAGGTCAGGGTATAGATGATGAACGCAACGATCGCTGCGCTGACAACTGCGAGAATCACCAGAAACATACCGATCTGCTGAGCAGAGGTGGCGATCAGCTTACCGATAAGAATATCTTCCATTTGCGACCTGGTATAGGCAGTCAAGCGTTTCCAGCGTTGGATCACTTCGGCGACTTCATCTGGAGCATAACCAGGCTTGAGTCTTATCAGTACGGCATTGACATAAGGATTGCTGCTTTGCGAAGTGATTACCGTATCCAACAGGTCGGGTATGGCTGGGCGGTTAAAGGCTGGATTTTCAGCAATGCGGCGACGATTCTGCAGAATAGCATCGTTATCCTTGAGAAACTGTGCCTCCTGCGCATCCTTGAGGGGAATGAATACCATCGGATCACCACTGGAAGATACCATCCGCCGGGTTAATCCCACCACGGTATAGTCATTGCGACGAATCTGGATGCGATCGTCCAACTTGAAACCTGTAGCCATATCAGCTACCGCTTCGTAGTGGCTACGGGTGATCTGGCGTCCAGCCACAAGATAGGGTGGCCACCCGGGTCTGCCCGCGCCACCAGGCGCAATACCGACTACCATTGCTCGAACATCGTTCTCGCCTTGACGAATTTGCATGGTCAAATAAGTGACATTGGCAGCCTGCGCGACACCCGGCAGGGCAAGAATGCCGCGATAGCTGTCATCGTAAAGGCTGGAAGGTTCCGCATAGGGTCCAAGTGTATTCTTTTGCACTACCCACAGATCGGCGCCGCTGTTGTCCAGCAACACTTTGCCATCGTCCACCATGCCTCGATAAACGCCGGCCATGGTCAAGGTCACACCAATCAGCAGCCCAAGACCTATACCGGTGAAAATGAATTTACCCCAGGCGTGCAGAATATCGCGTCCGGCGAGACTGATCATTGTGCCAATCCAGGAATATGTTCGACCAAGCGGAAGCGGCTATATGCATGCAATGCCTGCTCACTGTATACCACCACCTGGTCACCTGCCTTAAGCCCGACAAGAACTTGCACCTGGCCAGAGAGGTCGGCAGCCCCTAGCCTGACAGGGGTAAAGCGCAGCGCCCCAGCTTCGATTCGCCAAACCCCTATCCTGCCATCATGATGATGGATAGCGGCATTGGGAATCACTGGAGCAAGAGGAAGAGCGGGCAAATCAATCGTAACTTCGGCCAATTCGCCCACCGGCGGCAATAACAAAGGCTGAGAATCAAAAACCACTTTGGCAAGCATCTCCTCTGTCACCGCATCGGCCCGTGGTTCTACCCGGAAAACATGTCCGGTCAACGATTGGCCGCGCCGAGAGCGTAAGGCGATGTGCGCCGGCAGGCCAGCCGTGAGGCCTGAAGCACTGATCTGATCGAAGCGTGTATGGATCCATAAGCTCTTTGGATCGATTATTTCCAGTACAGCCCGCCCTGCTGCCACCGTCGTGCCGGGATCGGCGTCACGCACTGCCACCAAGCCCTCGGCCGGTGCAATGAAACGTAGATTTTCCCGTTGCACAACCGTTGCCGCAAGGTCAGCCTGGGCCCGGCTGAGATCTTCCTGTGCAGCCGACAACGCCGCATTGGCAATCTGTAATTCCTGCCGTTTGGTGGAAGCAATTTCCTCACTGGTCGAGCGAGCCGCCAGCAATTGCTCATAGCGATGCGCCTGGGTCTGTGCGTAGGCCTGCCGGGCCCTGGCCTCTCGCAATATCGCCTGCGCCTGCTTAAGCGTTGCTTCCCGCGAGCGAATACGCGCTTCAAAATCAACTGGATCCATCTCACCGAGCACTTGCCCGGCCGTCACCCGGTCGCCGACATGCACCGCCAGACTTTGGATACGGCCAGTAGTAATAGGGCCGATTTTATAGGTGTAGCGCGCCTCGATGGTGCCGATGCCAAAAAGAACCGGATGTATCGATCGTGCCTTGACTGTTTCAACAGTCACCGATACCGGCGCCAATGGGCCAGAACTTAGAGCGACATATACGAATAGGGCAAACAATGGAATGATTGCCACAAGTACTGCCAAGGTACGCCGTTGCAATGGCTGCCGCTTCATGGCCGGTAACCGATACCACATTGGTAAATCGAGAAAACCCTGGGCGCAATATGGCGCATTTGGTGTACATCACCCGCCAACAGTGACTGCATGACCAAACCCTGGATGCTTCCGATAAACAAGGTGACTGCCGCTTCAGTATCCAGGGTGGCAGACAATTCACCACAAGCCTTGCCCTGCTCAATGAGTACATGCAAGCGCTCACCATAACGTTGAATCAGCGTTTGCACCATCCGTTTGGCAGGAGTCGGCTCTGCACGTTGCAATTCACTTAACATCATCCTGGGTACGCCTGGATGTGCGACGACAAACTCGACATGACTCATAAACATGGCCTCCATTGCCGCCAATGGCGAATCAATTCCAGCCGAAGCCTGATCGATACGTGTCAGCAGACGTTCTGCCACCCATGCCATAACCGCCTGCCAAATGGCATCCTTGGTCGGGAAATGACGAAACAAGGCACCCTGGGTCAATTTCATATGCTTGGCGATAGCCGAGGTTGTAATTTCACTCGGATTTTGCAAAGCGGCAAGTTCAACCACGGCTTCGACGGTTACGGCCCGACGCTCGTCGGCGGAAAGATGCTTAGTGTGAATGTCCAAAACAACACCCCCAAAGATAGTAATTAATTACTATCTTATCATGTAAAATAACAACTGCAAGCAGATTTTCTGTTTGGTATTTGATAGCGATACAGACCTTTGACCTGATCATGCCCATCATCCAACCTTCATGCAACCGTCATTAACACGTCATCTTGCCCGCTTAACCTTCGAGCCTGATCCAGTTGCGACGAACAGGCATTGCCGTTCAATTCGCGTGTCTGGGCCAAGCGTGCGCCGCCATTTCAGGCTGGCCACATTGCTTTGTGATCCTCAATTCAGGATATCCAACGAAACCAACAGGAGCATACATATGACTGCTTTGAATCGACGCAAATTCCTGGCAATGCTTTCCGCCGCGACAGCGGGCACCGCCGTAGCGCCATTAGGTAATCTTTACGCAAGAAGTCATCCGCAGGGCATTTTTAACAAGCCAACACCGGGCCTGTGCATCGCCAATGGCATAAGCCAGGGCTTCGGGCCGATCGTCCCAAAACTGCCACTCAATGCCGCCGAATTGACCGATACAGTGGCAGGCGATTTGAGTCAGGCGCACTTGCTGGAGCTACCACAAAATTTTTCTTACACAGCACTTTCAATTACCGGCCAGACAATGGGTGATAGCTCGATTGTGCCAGGCGATCCTGATGGCATGGCCTGTTTTATGGGCCAGAATGGTAATTATGTGCTGGTGCGCAACCATGAGCTCAGTCGGGCTGAAAACAAATTCGGCAATCGTATCGGCTGTCAGCCACCCAACGGGAAAGTCTACGATCCGTTCAATTTGCCGGATGGTCAGGGAGCTGGCGGCACCAGCACGCTGATCATCAATCGCCAGGGCGAATTGGTCATGGACTACATTTCGCTAGGTGGCACCATCAGAAACTGCGCTGGAGGTCCGACGCCATGGGGTTCCTGGATCAGCTGCGAGGAAGATGTGTCAACTTTGTCGACTGCTGCCAATACCAAAATGCATGGCTACAATTTCGAAGTTCCCGCCATGCTCGGGCAAGCGGTCGATCCGATACCGTTGATCGATATGGGACGTTTCAACCATGAAGCAGTCGCCTGCGACCCTAGAACCGGCTATATCTATCAAACCGAGGATCGTGGCGACAGCCTGTTTTACCGCTTTGTCCCACATGTCAGACAGCCCCGCCATTTCGGCGACTTGCAACAGGGCGGTGAGCTCTATGCCATGGTAATCGATGCGCAGACCAACGCAGTTTGCGACGGATCGTCTCTGCCAGTGCTGAACGCTCATGACAGTGTCGATACCCGCCGCAACGTACAATCCTTCCTCGGCCAGCCCCTGCCTGTCAAATGGGTCAAGCTGGAGGATGTCAATCCGGCTGCCGATACCCTGCGCTTCGAGGGTCAAGCCAAAGGCGCTGCGATATTCGCGCGCGGCGAAGGAATGTGGTTCAGCAACAGCGATGGACTGGTTTATTTTGTCGCCACCAGTGGCGGCGACATCGGTCGCGGCCAGGTATGGGCTTACAATCCCAAGCAGGAAACCGTCACATTGCTGGTTGAATCGACGGATCGGGGCGTGCTGGATAATCCGGACAATATTACCGTCGGCCCAGATGGGGCACTCTACCTGTGTGAAGACGGCGGTGGCGAGCAATTCGTGGTTGGCGTCGACGAACAGGGCAATCTGTTCCCCTTCGCGAGAAACAACTACAACACCAGCGAGTTTGCAGGGGCCTGCTTCTCGCCCGACGGCCGCTTTATGTTTGTCAATGTCATGTCGTTCGGCGCAACCTTCGCCATCTTCCGCAATGATCATCGCCCCATCAAGCTTAACGCTCAGGCTTGATCACGCCTGGTAGCATCGCATCAAATGACTCTCTGCCTCTAAACTATTATCAGTGTCAGCACAGTGCATAAAATGCTTCCTGCTGAAAATTGAATAGCGGCATCAGCAACAATCCCCGGTGCAATGCCGGGGATTGTTGCATCAATCAATCGACCTTGATTGCACCAGCCCGATTGATTCAGTCCCACACTGCCTTACTGCACGCTACCGTTCAACACCTGCCCGCCGAAATCGCTCGAAAACAGGGTACACGACGAAGCAAGGCGCCATCGCGTTTGACAACTCATTCAACCTTAAGTACTTTCCCATGATGTAAGGCTTATATTGTGCTCACATGTCACGGGCCTTGTGGGCATCACGGTTTTTTCGGAATCATCTGGTTGCCGCAGGCACTGTGCATCTTTGCCTGCTGCCTGAACTTACTTCCTATCATATTACCCATGAACACAGCCTTGTTACATGTCGATGCTTTGGTCAAGGGTTATCGCCTGGGCCGGCAATCGATTGAAGTTTTGCGCGGCTTGACCTTGCATGTGGCGCAAGGCGAGATGGTCGCGATCATGGGGCCGAGTGGGTCGGGCAAAACCACCTTGCTCAATTGCCTGTGCGGGATCGATACGCCGCAAAGCGGGACGGTGACGGTCACTGGCGATATGATTGATTATCGTGACGAGCGTGCATGCACCCTTTTGCGAAGAAAACGGATCGGCCAGGTATTCCAGTTTTTCAATCTTATTCCGACGCTGACCGTGGCCGAGAATGTCGGCTTGCCGCTCTTGATCGACCGTGACATGCGCCATAGGGACGGCAAAAGAGTGCGTGAAATGCTCGCCCTGGTGGGGATGACCGAGCGCCGGGATCACCTACCGTTTCAACTCTCCGGGGGAGAAATGCAGCTGGTATCGATCGCACGCGCCTTGGTGCATGGACCGGACCTGCTGCTCGCCGACGAACCCACCGGCAACGTCAACCCGCAGGTGGGCCGCTCGATCATGCGCATTCTGCGTGACACCACACGCCGTCAGGGTAGCGGGGTGTTGATGGTGACGCACAGTCCGGAGCATGCAGCCTGGGCAGACCGGGTATGTTTTCTGAAGGATGGGATCATTGCGTCTGAACTGGTGCACAAGGGGCAGGCGGATGCTCCGGCTCCGATTCACGCACGCCTGCTGGCTTTGGGGATATGAGAACAAATAAACAGTACTGCAGAGTTATATGATGAACGGACGCCTGGCTGTTTATCTGGCCTTGCGCAGCCTGCGCCGCCACCCCACGGTAGCAGCCGCGACAGTGCTCGGCATTGCCCTGGCGATGCTGGTCATCGCGACCATTCTGATCGTGGATGCAAACAGCAGCGAGTCCCCCCTACCTAGGATGCAGACCCTGGATCTCGGCTCGCTTGCGCCCGACCCGGCAACCGGCGAAGAACGCCAGCTACAGGTCTGGATTGAACGTGCCAACGAGGCGCCGCGAGTGGCACGAAGCCTTGTGCCAACCCAGCAAGGCGCTGCGCGCGAGGGGTTGTCAGTGGCAGCGCCTCCCCCGCCGCGCGGAGAAGCGGACTATCAGGCCATGCGCCTGGCGGTGCGCTTGTCGGCTGTACTGGCTTTTGCGGTCGGCGCAGTGATCGTTTTCTACACCATGCGCTTCTCGGTGGCCTCCCGCGCGCGCGAACTGAGCCTTCTGCGGTGCCTGGGAGAGGAGCGGCACAACGTGGCCGGATCGCTCATAATAGAAGTGCTGATAATGGGCGTCATCGGCACTGCGCTGGGGCTGGCGCTGGCCTTGCCGGCTGCGCTCAGTTTGCTGGGCGCGGGGATATCCACCACCGGCCGCACGCCCTCGGCCGA
The DNA here is from genome assembly GCF_050584665.1 of Nitrosomonas sp. ANs5. Classification (NCBI taxonomy): domain Bacteria; kingdom Pseudomonadati; phylum Pseudomonadota; class Betaproteobacteria; order Nitrosomonadales; family Nitrosomonadaceae; genus Nitrosomonas; species Nitrosomonas sp. ANs5. The sequence continues at coordinate 34,955 of NZ_JBEUDO010000023.1, read as the reverse complement.
GCTCGTGATTCCCTGGCTGGAGCTATTTGCCATGGGCAGTCTGGGGGTGCTGATTGCCTTGCTTGGCGTAATCGGACCGGTACGCTGGTTCTGGCGTTTGCCGGTGGTCGATATCCTGCAGCCGCGCTTTCTGGCGGAAACAGCACTGCATCAGCGCCAGCCGGCAGGGCTTGCGTGGTTGCTGCCCGCCGTGCTGGGCGCAAGCTGGCTGGCCTTGCGCCCTTTCGTACAATCCTGGCTGTCAGTGGTGCAGTTCTTCCTGGTCGAAGCCGTGGTCGTGGTCGGGGTGGCGATGCTCGCACTGTGGTGGGTGCGGCCTTTGTTGCGCGGCGCGATCCGCCTGGTTGAGGCTGGTCTGCGCATCGTGTTGCCTCTGGATGCGCAGCTGGTGGGTAAACGCATGGCCTTGACCAGTCATAAGCTGGTGTTCACGGTCGCCGCGGTAACCCTTGTGTTTGCGCTGCTCACCGCCTTGCATGACATCACCCGCGCCCTTAAACATGAGATCCACGCGTGGGCTGAAGCAGCGCTGTATCCGAATGTATTCTTGAAACGGGTGCCGAGTGCAATACCGGACCCGCAAACCTTTGCGCGCGCATTGGCCCAGCACGAGCTGCTGGCGCTGCGCCTGTCGCACAAGACGGGGGGAGAATTGCCGGTACGCCTGGTCGCGGCAACGGATATCAATCCCAACCGTCACGCCCAGGGCAAACTGCCACTGTTGCCCGGCGGGGTGATCTTGTCACGGACCCTGGCCGCGCGTTTCGATGTAACTGCCGGGGATCGACTGGTGGTGGACACCGGCGCGGCACAACATCGTTTCAAGGTCATCGAGGTCACCGATGAGGTAGGCTACTACGCTTATGACGGGCAGTATGCGGACATTAAGTCCTATGCCCTGTTCTCGGATGGCAATCCACTGTTTGCGGACAATCTGGAACCTACTCTGGGTGACTATCTGGTGGTGCGCAAACGCGATGGCAGCTGGGTGTCTGACGACGCATTGCAAGCCCTGTATCCCTATGTGCTGGATCGGCGCGGTGCGTTCCAGGCCTATTGGCAAATTCGCGAAATTGACCGTGATTTTCTGATTTTCGACTTCGTGCTTGTGATGACGGTACTGCTGGCAACCATCGGCGTGACCAACACCATGCTGATTCAGGTCCATGCCCGTGAACGTGAATTCGCCGTGCTGCGCACGCTGGGTATCTCGCGTGTGCAGATCGTACGCCTGCTGCTGGTTGAAGGGGCCGTGATCGGCACGGTCAGCGCCTTGCTTGCCCTGGTGCTGGGGCATACAGTCGGCGCAGTCAGCGTGGCTTTTCTGGATCGGTTTACACTGTTTGCGTACACGCTGGTTCTCTCTCCCATTGCTTCACTGGCGATCAGCGGCCTGGCTCTGCTGGCCTGCACGCTGGCCGCGTTGTATCCGGCCCTGGTTGCCAACCGGGTGTCTTCGGCTGAATCGTTGCATTACGAATAGGGGTCGACGGCAATTCTGGCTAACGCGCTATACTGGAGCGGCGCCAAATTCATTCAGACTGTTTGGCCGCAACAGCCACTGCTTTGCAATGGATGGAACTGTTTTGCCATTACCGAACGCTGGATGCATGGGGGTAAATACCCAGGTTGGCAGTCATCGCCGCTGACACGGCATAAGACACACTGCAATAATGTCGCATAATAATGCCCAGGCTCGGATAGAATTTATCCGGGACCGGATATGATGCGATATACCGGACCGGACCGGACCCGACCCAATCCCGGATCAATCCTTACCGAAATATCTCTGAGCAAGCCTTTCGTGCCGGAACAGCTTGCCTTTCCCCTCATTTTAACTGACAAGGAGGACCATGCTCTCGCTGGATTTTCTCGCTTTACCCCTGATGGCCGCTGCCACCCTGGTTTTTGTCGCAATATTGGGCGGCATCATTTCGTCCCGGATCGGGTTTCCGTTTCTGCTGGTTTTTTTACTGGTGGGCACCCTGGCAGGTGCCGACGGCCCCGGTGGTATCGTTTTTGATGATTTCAGCCTGAGCTTCTGGGTGGGCAACATCGCGCTGGCAGTCATTCTGCTCGACGGCGGCTTACGCACCGAATTTTCCACTTTCCGTACCGGCCTCAAACCGTCACTGGTGCTCGCAACACTGGGTGTGATTCTGTCTGCCGGCTTTACTGCCGTGGCAGGCGTCTGGCTATTTGCGCTCGACTGGCCACTGGCCTTGCTGATGGGGGCCATCGTCGGATCGACCGACGCCGCCGTGGTGTTTTCTTTGCTGAAGTCGTCCGGATTGCGGCTCAATGAGCGGGTCGCGGCCACGCTCGAAATCGAGTCCGGCATGAACGATCCGATGGCGGTATTTTTAACCCTCACTTTTATCAGTCTGACTTTGACCATGCTCGACACTGGCACAGCGCCGGACTGGCTGGAAACACTCAGCTATTTCGCGACCCAGTTCGTGGTTGGCGGTCTGCTGGGCGCCGGTGCGGGCTACGCCATCGCGGCGCTGATGAACAGTCTGCGCAGCCTGCTTGACAGCGGTTCCGGAATCCTGGCGCTCATGCTGATGTCGGCCGGCATTGGGGTGTTTGGCCTGGCCACCTGGCTGGGCGGCTCGGGCTTTCTGGCCGTCTACATTTTTGGTGTAATCGTCGGCAACCAGGGCCGGAAAGCGGTCCGGCAAGCACTCTCGGCCATGGATGGTTTCGCTTGGCTGGCACAGGCCAGCATGTTCCTGATTCTCGGCTTGCTGGTCACGCCGAATGAAATTGTGGCTAACCTGATACCCGCGCTCGGCATCGCCTTGTTCCTGATGCTGGTCGCACGCCCGCTGTCCGTCTGGCTGTGTCTGCTGCCCTTTCACTTTACCGCCAAGGAAATCGCCTTTATTGCCTGGGTTGGCCTGCGAGGAGCCGTGCCGATTGTGCTTGCCATCTTCCCCTTGATGGCAGGCGTTAAAGGTGCGGAAACGCTCTTCAATGCCGCGTTTGTAGTAGTGGTCGCCTCGCTGTTGCTGCAGGGATCATCGCTGGCTTGGCTGGCCCGTCGCATGGACCTGATTCTGCCGGAAAAAGCCGACAGCCAGAACTGGCGGCGGGTGTTCGGCGATTTTGTACTGGATGGGCGCATCACGATGGAGCAAGTGTGCGGTTTCTACGATCTGCCGCTGCCGGAGGGGCAGGAGGGGCCGGATCAGACGCTCGGCCATTGGCTGGCGTCCGAATTGCGGCGGCCACCGATCGTCGGCGACAAGGTAAGTCTGGGCCACGCGGAAATCGTGGTCCGCGAGATCAAGGGCACAGATATCAGCTTGGTCGGTCTCAAGCTGCCTCAACATTGAATCCGGAAACCTCGATGAGTCGTTAACAGAAGAGACTCCTGGCATGAATCAGCAAGCAGATGCAAATCATGCCCCGGATCCCAATGGTGAATCACATGATAAAATCGAAAGCGCGCCGTTGCACAAAGCATGTCTCGACTGCAATAGGGTCGACATCGGCATTGCAGGGCATTATGTTCAGCTTGGCATGCAGCATGCAAATGGCATCCGTCATGGCCGACGATGGCCAGCATGTGGAACTGTATTATGATCCGGGCAGCCGGCAAGTCGTCACCGAGCCCGGCCGCAACAGGATCAGGCTGAATACCTCACCGTCTCTGGAGAGCCTCGAAAGAAAAAAACAAGAGCTGCTGACAATCGAGAATCGGCTGGATGCCAAGCTCAGGGCACTGGATGAAAAATTGCAGCGACTGGAGCAATTGGAACCGGTTGCACCCACTGCCGGTACTGCACCACCGAAAGAAAACTTACCGACTGCTCAGACACAGGAAGCCAAGCCTCTGGCCGCCTCCACGGCCGCCCAACCTGCCAGCAAGTTCCCGGTCTCGGCCAGCTACAGCGACCGGGGACTGATGTTCAGCACCAAGGATGGCAATTTTGCGCTTCGGGTCCAGAACCGGCTGCAGTTTCGCTATGTCAACCCGTTCGATACCGATCCCCGCTCGCTGCAGGATTTGCAACGCGACCAAGGCGCTTTCATGGTTCGCCGCGCACGTTTCCGATTAAACGGACACGCTTTCAGGCCATGGCTCGAGTACTCCATGCAGTATGACTGGAGCCAGCCGGTGCTGCGCGATTTTTATCTGGATATCACCAAATTTCCCTGGGCGCAACTGCGCATCGGCCGCGGCAAAGTCATATGGAATGACGAACGGGTGACTTCCTCTGGTCGGCAGCAATTCTCCAACCGCTCGATCGTCAACGACATCTTCACGGTCGACCGGCAACAAGGCATACAGCTTCTTGGGCGCGTCTTTCCTGGCCGATGGTACGATTTCAGCTATGCTGCGGGAGTGTTCACTGGCCTGGGTGTCGGAGAACGCAGCAATGACGACAACAACATGATGTATGCAGGCAGATTGCAATGGAATTTTCTTGGAGAGGTGCTGGATTTTTCGCAGTCGGATCTCGAGTTTTACGCAAAACCAGCTGCCAGTCTGGCCTTTGCGGCCGCCACCAATCGCAGCAAGTGTACCGCCTTCGAAACTGACAAGACAAGCTGCCGTGCCTTGCCGGGATTTGGCATCGGTCAGGCTGGCCAGTTCCGGATCAACCAGGCCATGCAGGAATTTCGCCTCAAATGGCAGGGATTTTCGCTGCAAAATGAGCTGCACTGGAAACAGGTGATCGATACGCTCAAGACCAGCGATGACCCCGCGAAATCGACCCATCTTTTGGGTGCTTATGTCCAGGCGGGCTACTTCCCGCATTATTTGATCCCAGTCATGCCCAAACAGCTTGAGTTGGCGTTTCGCTACGCGTTTGTCGATCCGGATATCGATCAGCCCAAGAACCGGCAACGGGAAATATCCGCGGCGATCAACTGGTTCTTCAGCGGCCATGCCAACAAACTGACTCTGGATTTCAGTCATTTGTCAGTCGAAGACCCGCTCCTCCTGATCGAACAATCCGAACAAAGGGCCAGGCTGCAATGGGATATCTCGTTCTGAATCAGGTGCCGCAAAAAGTGCGCTGTACGCATTCCTCTGGTTTGGGCGGCAACCGATACTCGCGCCATTGCAGCTGCTCGTCATAAGGCCGGCTGAGTACTTCAAGCAATTCCTCGAATCTTGAAAAATCCTGCTGCTCGATCGCAGCCTGCAACGCCTGTTCAACACGGTGATTGCGCGGGATATAGGCCGGATTGACCTGCCGCATCACTTGCGCGCGCTGCGCGGGACTGATTGCTTCCTGGGCCAGACGGGCTTGCCATTGTGCCAGCCAGGTAACGAAATCAGGCGTATCGGGCAATATTCCCTGCGCACCGAGTTTTTCCACCTTGTCGCACAAGGCCCGGAACGTGTTCGTGTAATCGGCCTGGTGGCGGTGCATGAGTGCCAGCAGTGCGTTGATCAACGCCTGGTCCTGATCCTGGGCTGTGAACAGTCCCAGCTTGCGGCGCATGCCGTCGAGCCAGTGCCATGCATAGCGGTCTGGGTAACGGCCGATAATATCTTGCGCCTTCGCAAGCGCCCGTTCTTGCTCGTCGTCCAGCAGCGGCAACAGACACTCGGCCAGCCGGGCCAGATTCCATTGCGCGATATGCGGCTGATTGCCGAACGCATAGCGGCCGTAGGTGTCGATCGAGCTGAAAACCTTGTCCGGATCGTAACTGTCGATAAATGCGCATGGGCCATAATCGATGGTTTCACCCGAGATCGTCATGTTGTCGGTATTCATGACGCCGTGGATAAAACCGACCTGCATCCAGCGAGCAACCAGTACGGCCTGCGCTTCCAGCACCCTTTCCAGTAAAGCGCTATAGGGATTCAGTGCGGCTTTGATTTCCGGATAGTGACGGTCAATCGCATAATCGGCCAATGTTTTCAGCCCCTCGGTATCGTCGTGCAGCGCAAAATACTGAAAGGTTCCGATCCGAATATGGCTGGCAGCGACGCGCGTCAGAATCGCGCCTGGCAGTACCGTCTCGCGGTAGACCGGCTCGCCGCTGGCGACAATGGCCAGGCTACGCGTGGTGGGGATGCCAAGCGCATGCATCGCATCACTGATGAGGTATTCGCGCATGACCGGCCCGAGTGCGGCGCGGCCATCGCCACGACGCGAGAAAGGTGTTTGTCCGGATCCCTTCAAGTGCAGATCCCAGCGTTTATGATCGGCCCCGATCACCTCGCCCAGCAAGATCGCCCGCCCGTCACCCAGTTGTGGCACCAAATGACCGAACTGGTGACCGGCATAAGCCATTGCGATCGGCTCCGCGCCTGGCGGGAGGAGGTTACCGGAAAAGATTGCCGCTGCAGTCGCGTCGTCAAGCCGGGCGAGATCGAGACCGAGCGTCTCGGCCAACGATCGATTGAGTTTGATCAGGCGTGGATGCTGCACCGGGGTAGGGTGCAGGCGCGCATAGAAGCGATCGGGCAGACGCGCATAGGAATTATCGAACCGGAGCAAAGCGGGCACGGGTTGCGGCGCAACAGGACAAGTTTCAGTATTGTTTTCCATCTGGCAGAATTGTTTTGAACCCATTCCAAGGGATGTGGCTGTCTGGCAATATATTCTAACCCGCTGATGTTGCATGACCATTCCCTATTGCGTAGGATAGATCGCGAATACCAGGATGTTGACGGTATTCGATTTGCTCACCAGCAATTTTGCTCTGCAATCTTAACAGGAGAGTCAAGATGGACACCAAACTACGCCTGCTGGTTTCATTGATCACGGCATTTTTCGTCACAACCAGCTTGGCTGGTCCGTTCGGTGACAAGAAAGTCGAATGGTCTCAAGTACCGGAAAAAGTGCAGCAAACCATCACACAACACGCGCAAGGCGGGACCATTGAAAAAATCGAGCGTGAAACCAAAAAGAAAAAAATCACCGTTTACGAAGCCAAGGTGAGAATGCCTGACGGTAGAAAAATCGAAATCGAAGTTGAAGAAGATGGCACTTTGCTCGAAATCGAGGATGATTAAACACGCCAACCCATCCAATCAGAATGACACCGAACCCACTGGCTGGCAACTAGGAGGCTGTCCGAGAGACTGATCTACTGCGGACGAGCCTGATTGGCTGGATTTTACGATCCTTTTCGTTAAATAGAACGACTATTCGCCTCAAATGATCGAAAAATCCAACTCAACCAGCTTCGCCCTCGCTACGATCGCTATTCTCGGACAGCCTCCTAGTACTCCGTTCCGTCAATTAGCTTACAAATGAAATCGATGGATTCGCCTGCCAGGCTAGGCGCAAACCGCAGTCATAGCCGTAGCTATGGCGAGGCTTTGCAACAACGCATGACAGGCGAAAGCGCGATTTCATGCAAGCGGTTTGGCGGGACGGAGTACTAGTGGGTTCCGCCAGACTGGCTGTTCGTCAGACGATACCGAGCATCAGTCCCGATCCGATCAGAAGCATGGCACCCGCCACCACTTTCCGCACGGTATGCAGCGTAATCTTGTGCAGTATCCGCTTGCCAGCAAACGCCCCGATGAAGGCACAGAGCGAGCCGACGACCACAGGTGCGACCAGTTCACGGGAAACGGCAAAATGACTGGCCATGAAGGCCATGCTGTAGACCATCAAGCGAAAGGCATCGACGATTACGGCTGATACCACCCCGGTAGCGACAAAGGCTTCTTTCGATAAACCAGCCTTAAGCAAAAAAGCCGAGCGCAAAGCCCCCTGGTTACCCGACAGGCCACCGAAAAAACCGGATAGCACCCCGCCCAACGGCAGCCAGCGCGGGGAAAATGCCAGTGCCTGGAAACGCGGCCAAAGCTCCAGCCAGGCGAACACGATGATCAGGGCGCCAATCACGGCTTTGGTAAGGGTGATCTCAAATGTCGCCTCATTCAGCGTATAGCTCATCAGAACCGGCAGCCGATCGATCACACCAAGCAGGCCTGCACCCGCCATGGCTGCCCCTGCGGCCGGAATACTGAAACGCGCCACCACCCGCCAGTCAGCTTGGCTGGCCATCAGGCTGAATTTGAAAAGATTGTTGGCGAAATGCACCACTGCGGTGGCCGCAATCGCCAGCGGAACCGGAAAAAACAACGCAAACACCGGCATCAGAATCGTCCCCAGTCCAAATCCGGAGAAAAACGTCATACCGGAAGTGAGCAATGCTGCAACCCCTATCAAAACAAGTTCCACAAAGCCCCTCGTACAGATTACCGGAAACCGGCATTTGATCGATAATGTCATCGTTTATACTACAAGCTTCTAGGAGGCTGTTTGATAATTTCCGTTCAGGCCCATCTCTTCAACGTTATATCCGTTGCGGCGATACATTGCCACCGGAAAATGCCTGGATGGCCGCAGACGTAGGGCGTACTTGTACACCAGTTTTGTTATGCAGGGTGATTTGCTGGCAGCGGCCAGAGTTTGACGGCGCACAAATGCACCCGACGAGCCACGTCGATGTTATTAATCATAAAACCCACATAAGAACAAATTGTTAGTTTCATGTTTACCCGATTGGATTGCTAAGCACAGCAGCTGAAAACTCGCATGCCCAATACCCATAGAAACGACCATCATCCCTGGTCGGTTTTTCTCATTTTCCTGCGCCTGGGGTTAACCTCCTTCGGCGGACCGGTTGCGCATCTGGGTTATTTCCACAACGAATTCGTGGTGCGCCGAGGCTGGCTCAGCGAGCGCAGCTACGCGGACTTGATCGCCCTTTGCCAGTTCCTGCCGGGGCCTGCAAGCAGCCAGGCGGGTATCGCACTTGGGCTGTCGCGCGCGGGATATGCCGGAGCGTTGGCGGCATGGCTGGGCTTCACGCTGCCCTCGGCGCTCGCCATGATCCTGTTTGCGCAGGGTCTTGCCAGCTATGGCGATGCCATTGCACCTGGGATATTGCATGGACTGAAAGTGGCCGCAGTCGCTGTCATCGCGCAAGCAATCTGGAGCATGGGGCGCAAGCTTTGTCCAGACAGGTCGCGCATCACCATCATGACGATTGCAGCATGTATCGCCCTACTCTCGCCTTCGGTGTGGGGGCAGATCGGGATCATCGTCATGGCTGGCCTGGCAGGTTCGATGCTGCACAAGCCCGCACCCGTCAGCGCACATGATCCCCTACCGATTCCTGTCAATCCGCGTACTGCCTTGGGATGGCTGGCACTGTTCATCATTTTGCTGGCCGGTTTGCCCATCATGGCCCAGCTGGCACCGAGCCAGCCCATGTTCCTGCTGGACGCCTTCTACCGGACCGGCTCGCTGGTATTTGGTGGCGGTCATGTCATCCTGCCATTGCTGCAGGCCGAAGTGATACCCATGGGCTGGATCAGCAATGCCTCGTTTCTGGCCGGCTATGGTGCCGCACAAGCGGTGCCCGGCCCGTTACTGACATTCGCAGCTTTTCTCGGCGCCTCGATGCCCGGAGAATCGGGTGGCTGGCTTGGCGGGACCCTTGCCTTGGTCGCGATTTTCACGCCCTCTTTTCTCCTGGTCACGGGCGCCTTGCCTTTTTGGGAACGGATGCGCCACCAGGCACGCATGCAAGCGATGCTAGCCGGCATCAATGCGGCAGTGGTCGGCCTGCTGCTGGCAGCGCTCTATCAGCCAGTATGGATCCACGCAATATACCAGCCGCAGGACTTCGGGTTGGCACTGGTCGCATTGACGGCGCTCATGTTCTGGAAGCTGCCGCCGTGGCTGGTCGTGCTCGGGAGCAGCGCGGCGGGGTGGCTGCTGGCTACCGTGTCTTGAGGCAGCGATGCCAATCCGCCTGTCGGAAGCACGCGCGCGCCACTCAAAACCTCACCGCGATCGAGCCGATCACCGCCATACTGTCCCGGGCCATTGTTTCCCGCCTGGGCAGCACGGCATCGTTGCTGCCCAGCCAGCGTGCTTCCATCCGGCATAGCATATGCCGGAATGCGGCGTAATCAATGTTCGCCGATAGACCGACGATGCCGAACCCTTGGCCGGTGTCTGGCGCGACAATGACGCCATCAGGGTCGGCATAATATTCTCCGCGCAGTGCAAGATGCCATTTGTCGGCGAATCGGTAGCGGACAATCGCGACGGGGATGAACCAGACATCATAAGCCGAGCTGCCCTTCGCGGTCTGTTGCATGCCCATATCGAAACCAGCGAACAGGCTCAACCTGTCCGTTGCCTGAAAAGTGCCATACCAGTTATTGAAAATACGCAGCCGCCGGTTTCTATCCGGATCATCCGTGCCGATGAAGGTGCTCCAGTTCAGAGAAAGTCGCTCATCCAGGGTATAGGTCACCTGCGTGCCAACGCCTGGCAACGAGTTGCCGGCAGCCGGTCTGATTCTTTGCCAGCCACTGACGACCAGGGCCGCGAACTGCCAGTTAGAGCTCGCATCCCAGCTCAGGCGTGCGCCTGCCAGGTAATAGGGTGAATTCTCTGCGGCAAGCGAACGCGTCAGGGTGGGGTTGTCTGCCGAAATCGCGCTTTCAAACCCGATATGGGAGGGCATCACACCGATGTCCAGCCAGAGACTGCTGCGCTGATTAAGGGCCACGCCAATATTGGCAGCATATACATGCCGCAATAATTTGGGTTCATGCGCCAGATTGCGCTGCGCATAGGTGCCACCCATCAAGCCGAGATTGGCGCGATACCGGTCCTGGTCGAGATGCAACTGGAGCAGGGCCAGATTGGCATGAATCTTGTTATGACGGTGATGGTTGAACAGAAAATCGGGCCGCAGATTGTCGGCTGGCTGATTGAAATCGAATGTGTAATACATGTCCAGGAAACCACTCGCTTTCACTGCTGCATGCGGTGACAGGCCGGAATTGTCCTGGCAGATAACATCCATCGCCTGAAAGGCCAGCAGGAAAGCAGCCAGAAGGCGAATCGTGGCTCCCACATCAGACCTACCAGATACTGGCCAACCAGGCAAATGAGAATTGCTTCGATCAGCTATTGAACTTCTGTATTTAACGAAAAGAAACCGAATTTCGGCTAGCGTGGAATTGGCCATCAAGCTTGATCGATATGGCTGATAAAACGGTATCCGACACCCACTTCGGTTTCTATATAGCGCGGAGCAGTCGGATCATCACCCAGCTTGCGGCGCAGTCGGCCGATGAAAATACGCAAATAGTGGGTATCATGGCAATGATGCGGCCCCCAGATTTCCTGGAGTAGCTGCTGCTGTGTGATTATCCGGCCGGGGTAGCGAATCAGACAACGCAGCAATTCAAGCTCCTTTCTCGATAGGTGGATGTCTTGTTCCGCCAAGCAGACTCGCCGAGCCAACAGATCAATACGCAGATGGCCATCGTCATAACCTGTTGGCGGAGTATCGATACCTGTATAGGTTCTTAAAATGGAACGGATTCTGGCCAGTAATTCACCGGCACCAAAGGGCTTTTCGACATAATCATTGGCGCCATTATCCAACGCCATAATCTTATCGCGCTCTCTGTTGCGTACTGACAAGACAATGACCGGTCCCTCGAAGAACTCTCGCAAACACTGCAGCAACTGTTGTCCATCCATATCAGGCAGTCCCAAATCCAGAACAACCAGATCTGGTTGATGTAGTGCAGCCAACTGCAAACCGGTTTGACCATTGTCTCCTTCCAGCAGCTGATAGCCTTGGGAACCAAGGCAGATGGTTAGAAAACGACGAATTTGCGGCTCATCATCAATTATCAAAATACGCGTCATTTTTCTTCCTCCTCTTTCGGTTCGGGGAGGACACTACGTAACGGCAGGCTAAGGCGCAAGGTCGTTCCCTTGTCTGGTTCACTCTCCAGCACCTCAGCCCAGCCACCATGTGCGGCCATAATGCTGCGACAAATGGGTAAACCCAGACCGGTACCGCAAGAATATTGGTCACCATGGCTGAAAGTGTGGAACATATCGAATACCCGCTCATGATCAGCCGCAGCAATCCCAGGCCCGGCGTCATGAACATCAATATGCAACCAACCATTTTCATGTCTCGCACTCACACCAATGACTCCCTTGCTGGGAGAGAAGCGAACGGCATTCTCGAGCACGTTGAACAGCGCCTGCTCGATCAAAGCAGGATGTGCATGCAGCAAAGGCAAGTCAGGCGGGAGTTCGAATTTTAATTCAATATCTTGCAGTAAAGGTCGCACACGTCGAACCACCACGCTGACGATATCATCCAGACCAATCCAATCACGCTCCAGAGGCAGTTCACCCTGCCCAAGTCTGGCCATATCCAGTAGCTTCTGGATATATCGATCCAGCCGACGCGCCTCACTGAGGGTATTCATTAACAGTTCATTACGTTGGCTGGCATTCAGCGAACCGGCCAGATCAATCAAGCTGGACACGGAACCGATCATGGCCGCCAATGGTGTGCGCAAATCATGAGAAACCGACGATAACAGCGCGGACCTCAGCTGTTCGCGCTCTTTCTCCAGCGTTTCCTGTTTCAAAGATTCGGCCAGCTGGACTCTACTCCACGCCAGTCGTGCCAGGTTCACCAACACATCCAGCCGTTCGCGGTGCCAGGTATCCATCTGCTCGGTTGCCGATAGTCGTATCGCTCCAGCCAGTTCACCCTTGTTGCCACTGAAAATGACGGTAACGCCGGATTCGTCGCCATGCCATGTTACATCGCTCACGGCAATCGGACTTTGTAATTCTTCGTTTTCAAGCTGGCGAGCCTGCCAGTTAAGTGCTTCTCCCAGTTGCCCGGTGAAGGCTTTAATAATCTCGGGACCATCAACACAGATTGACAAGGCATTGGCGCAATTCATCTGCTGCCGACTCCAGCGCTCGCTATCGCGTAGCGCCGCAACCTGCTCGTTCAAGCGTGCTGCCAAATGACCAGTAATCAGAGCGACCATTACCAGCAGCAAAGCAGTCAGAATATCCTCCTGATGAAGCATCCGCAGAGAATAATATGGTTCGGTAAAAAAGAAATTGTAAGCAAGAAAGCTGACCATCGCGGAGAACAGAGCAGGCTTGACACGAGTGCTCACAGCCGTTACCAGTACTGCAGCAAGGTAGATCAACACCAGATCGGCAGCGGACAGCACCGATGCCAAGGATAGGGATGCACCCGTGGCAAGCATAGGCATCATCCAGGGAAGGCTGTATGACAAAATATTCTTACGTGACGGCCAGCTCATTTTTAACATGCTCCCCCTTCCTTCTCGGCCACGCCAAAAAATTGGTGTGAACAACACCATGATAGTCAGCAATTCCAAGCGGCCCAGCAACATGGCGAATGACAGCAACAACTTGGCTGTTTCGGGCAAGGATGCAAAATTGCCCGCCGGTCCTATGACGTCGCCCAAACCAGGACCAACATTCGTCAATGCGGTGGCAGCAGCGCTCAGGCTGGTAACCAAGTCCAGGCCCATCATGGCCAGAAGCAAGGTGATCACAGCCAGACATAAGAAAAACAAAAACGAAAACGCAATCACGGAAAGCGTGATGTCCTCTGCCACAGGCTTGCCATTATATTGTGTGACGAAGACTCCGCCAGGATGGATCAGCTTCCGGATCTGGTTACGCAAGAACAAATAGCTGAGCTGGAAGCGAAATACCTTCATGCCACCGCTCGTCGACCCTGAACAGCCGCCAATAAACATCACCACGAAGAAAAGTGCGATACTGAAATTTCCCCATAAAGTATAATCGGTGGATGCATAACCGGTCGTGGTAATGACGGACACCAAATTGAACGTTGATTGTGTCACCGCATCAAATAAGTCTACAGATTGCCAGCCAATCAAGTAACAGGTCAATAACAATGATGCCAGCATAACTGTCACTAGCAATCCCACCATTTGCTGGTTCTTCAAAGTCGACAAGTTCGGTTGTCGTACAAAGCTGATAATCACCGTAAACGGCAATGCACCGAGAACCATAAAAACGATGGCGATCCAGAGAATATGGCTCTCAAATCGTCCCATGGAACGATCATCCGTAGCATAGCCCCCGGTAGAGACAGTCGTCATCGCATGGTTCACTGCATCGAACAAGGTCATTCCTGCAAACCAGTAACATAAAAGGCAAGCAAGCGTTATACTGAGATAAGTAAAAACCAGCATGCGAGCCAATGTTTGGATACGCGGCATGGATTTATCCGACCAATCAGAGGACTCGGTCTGGAATAGTCGCATTCCACCAACTCGCAAGAAGGGTAGAATCGATACGGCCATTCCTATGACGCCGAGCCCGCCTAGCCACTGAAGCATGGAACGCCAAAGTAGCAAGCTTGGAGGCAGGGTTTCTAGTGAGCTCATAATCGTTGAGCCCGTAGTAGTAATTCCTGAGACCGCCTCGAACAGGGCATCCACAAAACCGATCTCGAAATCACTCAAGTAGAGTGGCAATGCACCCGCCAGTGACAACATCAACCAGCTGACGCTGGTGAGTAAATAGAGCTGTCGAACGACCAGGTTGAAACCGCTTGTCCTGCAGCCAAATACCAGGACCATCCCGACAATAACCGTAATGGCAGCAGAAAGCATGAAAACAGTCAACTCGGGATCACTCTGAATCCAAGCGAATATTCCTACGCACAACATTAAGCCTGCTGTGATTAACAGCAGGATACCGCAGACATAAATAACCGGCCGCAAGAAACTCAGCATTCAGTGACTCCTGAAAGAAGGACACTAGAATAATGAATGGATGCATAAATAAACGAGATACAATTTCGCTGGAAAGCGTAAATACTGCGTAAACATGGTATTAGTCTGCAGAGCCCAGTATTCAAAATACGCCGGGCCGCAAACCATACCACTATGGATAATAGCTTTGTATGGCCAAGAATTTGCCACCTGTCACCATTTTCTGGTTCAGAAGGGATCTGCGTCTGGAGGACAATACCGGATTGGTCAAGGCGCTTGCCACCGGGCATCCGGTTCTACCGATATTCATTTTTGATCCCAATATCCTGGACGGTTTGTCTCGGGATGACGCCAGGGTGACATTTATCTTCGATACCCTGCAAACACTGAAATCACAGCTACGGCAACCACACGGCAGCGATCTGGCGTTATATCATGGCCAGCCATCGGCCGTGTTCGAACAGCTTGTGCGCAGCTATTCCATTGCGGCTGTTTACGCCAATCATGACTACGAACCCTATGCCAGGCAGCGCGATGCACAGATAGGCGCCTTGCTCGGCCGCCACCAGGTTAAATTCTTCACGTTCAAGGATCATGTCCTGTTCGAAACCGACGAGATCGTCAAACAGGACAACCAACCCTATGTGGTTTATACCGCTTATATGCAGCGCTGGAAAACAGCCTGGCGTGAAAAGGGGTCCTGTACAGAAACGAGCTCACCAAACTGGGAAAATCTGCTCAAACATATTGCCCTACCCAGCTTGAGCCTGAGTGACATCGGCTTTAAGCGTGCTGCCGTCACGGTCCCGGCTGCCCGTACTGGACATGTATGGCTGCACGACTATCGTGATACCCGCGATTTTCCCGCACGCGAGGGCACCTCCCGGCTGGGCCCGCATCTGCGCTTCGGAACCATCAGCATCCGTAAGATCTTTCACAAAAGTGAGCAAGTCGGCGCGGAGGCTTTTTGCAACGAGCTGATCTGGCGGGAATTCTTCGGCCAGATTTTATGGCATTTTCCGCATACACCTGAAAGCTGCTTCAAACCACGCTTTGATCATATTGCCTGGCGCAATGACGAAAGCGAATTCAAGCACTGGTGCCAGGGCATGACCGGTTATCCGCTGGTGGATGCTGGCATGCGTCAACTCAATCAAACCGGCTTTATGCATAACCGAGTGCGCATGGTCACCGCCAGCTTTTTGTGCAAGCATCTGTTGATCGACTGGCGTTGGGGAGAAGCTTATTTCGCCGAAAAATTACTGGATTATGAGATGGCCAGCAATGTTGGCAACTGGCAATGGGTAGCTGGTTGCGGTGTCGATGCAGCACCCTATTTCAGGATTTTTAATCCGATGGCACAGGCCGATAAATTCGACCGGGATAAACGCTATATTCGCACCTGGATCAAGGATTTTAATACATCGAGCTATCCACAACCCATCGTCGAACATGCCTGGGCACGTAAACGGTGTCTGAATGCTTACCAGCGCGCACTGGGCGCATCTTGACCGGTTCATTCCGGTTTGCAAGAGGATCTGTGCGATCAAACCGTGCCGGTTTTACGTTGCTCAATCAGCGCAAAAAGCTTGTCTGCCGTAACCGGATAGCTGAACAGATAGCCCTGGGCATGATGACAACCGACTTTATGCAAAAAATCCAGCTGTGCCTGGGTCTCGACTCCCCCGGCTTCGACCGTCAAATCCAGGCTTTTTGCCAACGCAATGATCGCCGTCACAATGGCCGAATTATCGGAATCGCTGGCCATATCCCTGGCAAACGAACGGTCGATTTTAATGATATCAATCGGAAAGCGCCGCAGATAACTCAAGGATGAATAGCCCGTTCCAAAATCATCGATCGCAATCCTGACTCCCATTTGCTTGAGTTCATGCAGGGTTCTGATGCTGGCTTCTGCATCCTGCATCAGCACGGATTCGGTGATTTCCAACTCCAGCCGGTTAGGGTTCAGTTCGGTCGTATGCAGCACGCCTGCAACATGATTGATCAATTGGGACTGGTCCAGCTCGATGGCGGATATATTGACCGCGATAAAAATCGATTCGTGACCGATTTCCTGCCAGGCCTTTGCCTGTTTGCAGGCTTCGTACAAGACCCACTTACCGATTTCGATGATAAAACCGGTCTCATCGGCGATCGGAATGAATTTGTCCGGCATGAGCAACCCGAATTCAGGGTGGTTCCAGCGAACCAATGCCTCGGCACCGATAATCTCGTGGCTGTCAAGATCGATCACCGGCTGGTAATGCAAGACCAGTTCCTTGTTGTCAATCGCACGCCGCAACGACAATTCGAGATCCATTCTTTGCGATGAGGCTTCCCCGATTTCTTTGGCATAGAATTTATACGTGTTGCGCCAGGTTTCCTTCTTGAAAGACAGTGTATTCTCGGCATTGGCCAGTAGCATCTCAATATTTTTACCATCATCGGGATACATACAAATTCCCATGTTCAGGGTGACATAGAGCTCTAGGTTGTTGATGGTAAAAGGGGTTGCGGTCAGTCGCAAAATCTGGTTGGCAAACAGTTGCGCTTGGTGAACATTGGTCAAGCCGGCATGGAAAAAAGCAAATTTGCTGCCATCGATACGCGTCAGAATGCAATCCCTGTTGCTATAAATTGACAAACGATTCGCCAGCTGCTGGATCAGAATGTCGCCGACGCCAAAGCCATATGTGCTGTTGATGCGTGGCAAGCGATCGACATCAATGAAATAAACAGCAGAGAATGTGCCGTTTTCCCGCGCATTATCGGCGAGCAAGCTTGCAACCTTCTCGCAAAACAGGTTGCGCTTGGGCAGGCCAGTTAACTCGTCGAAATACGTCATGCGATAAATATAGCTATCGGCCTGCCGTTTTCTGCGCTTCAGGTCCATGTATTCCAATTCCCGATCAATCACCATCTTGAGGTGTACTGAATACCCTTTCTGGACACAATCACTCGCGCCATTGCGCAGCACGGAAAGCACGATCTGTTCATCAGTCACCGACGTATAGACAATAAAAGGAATGAACTGATTACTGGCCTTCAGCAGATCCAGTGCGCGAAGCGCATCGAACCCCGCCATCGAATGCTCCGAAACAATCGCATCCCAGCTGGATTCGTTCAATGCCGATTGGAAACCAGCCATGCTATCGACATGTTTGTATAGCAATTGTTTGCCGTTCCTGGACAGATCCTCGCATAGCCGATTCACATCCGCTTCGGAATGGTCGATGATCAAAAGTTTTAAATTACTATATGGCATTCTGTACTTTTCCCAAATGGTCGGTCTATGTGCTAACGGCGTAACGGGACAAAACTTTACACGCGGGAATCATTGGAAAAGCATGTGAATGCCGGTGTAGATCAGCCTGTTTGACGGCGCAGCTGCGACAGGCGCGCCAGTTCGAAATGTATGAAGGCCAGGGCGGTTAGGGTTGGAGCGAACAAGTTTATAAATGGTATGAATTGCAGCAGTGCCGTCAGAAACCCGAGTCCCCAGCGGGCGGGACGGTCCGCTGCCAGCAACTGCTCCAATTCGGACTGGTCGGCATGTTCACTCAGTGCATCATAGCAAAACAAGCGTTGATTCAGATACGCCGCCGCCAACAATGGTACCAGCAGACCAATGCCGACAAACCACAAGGGAAGGGTAACGGCCCAAATCATGATAAAAACAATCAGCGCCGAAATCATATGGCGCAGACTGCCGGCCACGGTTCCAC
Source organism: Nitrosomonas sp. ANs5 (assembly GCF_050584665.1). Classification (NCBI taxonomy): domain Bacteria; kingdom Pseudomonadati; phylum Pseudomonadota; class Betaproteobacteria; order Nitrosomonadales; family Nitrosomonadaceae; genus Nitrosomonas; species Nitrosomonas sp. ANs5. Next base: position 16,655 of record NZ_JBEUDO010000023.1, on the reverse strand, counting down.
CCTGCATCCGGACCATTGCCGGGTAATAACGCCTTGCCACAAAATTCACCAGATCCGACATAGCAAACATGGCGGTGATCACGAGGCTGGTGATCACGATCAAAATGATAAAGATGATCAGATTGAACATTGTTTCCACCCCTTCGGCGACCGCTTGCAGGCTGGAAGCCTCCAGCCAATCCTGCAGCTCGCTGACCGGCAACACCGTCAACAACCAGCCGGACATGGGTGTCCAGAAATACATGCCGATCACTCCCCAGAACAAACTGGCCGCCAGCAGCGGCCAGCTCCACAGCCATAACATACGGGGATTGAAAAGATTGATGGTCGCTCGCGCAAATGCATTCAAAAGTCCAGACATCCACAATTCCTTTAAATAGTTTAAAAATGATTCGTTCATGCGCGTGAAATCGCAAACAGAATTCGCCTGCCTGTTACCAGGTAACAGGTCTTCAATCTCACCCACTACGACTTGCACGCAAGTGAATAATATTAACCCGGATTTCCTCGCAGGCAACAGGTAGACAAGGTTAACATATTGTAAAAAAAGATAATTATCTCAATTATGGGATGTTCGCTGCCAGTCTCTGGCATGCATCGCAAGACGAAACTTCCAAAGCGGGTAGCCCGAACCTTCGTCGGGAAAGGTGGCCTAAATTTTCATTAAAAGGTAGCATGCAATTTGAAATAAGCTTGTCGTGAATAAGGAGCTGTATATGAAAAAGAACGGCTGGTTTTACCTGTCTTTGACACTGATGACCATGCTATGGCAGGATGCTTCATGGGCGGGGCACAGTCACAATCATAGATTCCAGCGCGCAAATCCGGGCTTTGCCCCTGGCCGCATAGCCGGAAGACCAAATTCCGCTTTTGGAACCGCCCGCCGGACCAGCGCCTTCGGCTATGGCGGATATTACAACTACCACACGCCCAGGACCCAATTTTTTGGCAGCATTACTTACGGGAGGCCGGCTGCTCCCTTTTACCGGCCTTATTACAGGCCCATCCATCGGCCCTATTACAGGCCTTTTTATGACCCTTTCTACTGGCCGGCCTACCCCCCTGTCTATCCCCCGATCGTCGTTGTGCCAGCCATGCCACCGGTTTATATTCAACAGCCGAGCGTCATTCAGCAAGCGCCCCCTGCACGGGTAACGTCAACGATCAATTATTGGTACTATTGTGAGAATCCGGCTGGCTATTACCCGGAAGTGAAAAGTTGTCCCGGCGGATGGATACAAGTGCCGCCGAGACCAACTCAATAATTCAGGAGCATGTGATGCAAAATATTTCCCGATCTATCGTATTCCTGCCCGTAGCGCTGCTGGCGGCATGCGTGCATGTGCCCTCCGGGCCGAGTGTGATGGTGTTGCCGGGTGCCGGCAAGAATTTCGATCAGTTTCGCGGCGATGATTTTCTGTGCCGTCAATTCGCCAGTCAGCAAATCGACGCGCAGACACCTAGACAAGCGGCCATCTCCAGCGGCGTGGAAACCGCCGCAGTAGGTGCCGCGCTGGGTGCCGCGGCAGGTGCCGCGCTGGGCGGCGGACGGGGTGCGGCCATTGGGGCAGGCACCGGCTTTCTTGGAGGCGGGCTGGCAGGTAGCGGCGCCGCACAGTCTTCCGGCATGATCCGTCAGGAACGTTATGACATCGCCTATATACAATGCATGTATGCCAACGGTCACCGCGTACCCGTCTCCGCGCAGCTGAGCGAAGGACTTGGTGGGCACACCCGTTACGATTACCCACCACCACAGCCACCCTCTGGACAATACATTCCTCCGCCACCGCCTGGAAGTCCGCCGGCCCCACCGCCTTATTGAGAACAAATATGGCATTTCACGTAGTATGTTGTAGAATGACTGATAACGAGAAAAACTGGCCGGGAATGTTTTGAGATTTGTTCAATCGCAATCAGGCGTTACCCGGCTCTCGTTATTCTTTACTCACATCAACATTTACATTTGCTTTTTGATAAAGGAGAAATTTCATATGGCAGCTAAAGCCATTTTCTACCATGCAGGTTGTCCTGTTTGTGTCTCTGCCGAGCAAACTGTTGCCAATGCGATCGACCCCTCCAAATACGAGGTCGAAAGCGTGCATCTCGGTACAGATAAATCCCGCATCGCCGAAGCCGAAGCCGCCGGTGTGAAATCTGTTCCCGCGCTGGTCATTGATGGCACCGCATTCCACATCAACTTTGGTGCCGGCATTGCGGACCTGAAATAACAGCAGTTACATGGGGCCATAACGGGGCCGTTGGATAACCGTTAGGCTATAAAAAGGGGCATGGCGCCCCTTTTTATATGGACGCCGAGTTCGCTCTTCCTGAAGGGATACCCGCTACAGTTTTTAGGATAAAGTGGGGGTGATTTTCGTATATTCAAGGGCGGCAGCAAAGAATCCATCGGTATTATGCTGCAACGGGGAAAGTTGCAAGAATTCTCCGGTCTCTGATGCTGGCAAGCGCAACTGCTGTTGCGCAAGCAGTTGCTGGCAATTCAGCAGCGAAAATTCGAGATGATCGGCCAGAAAATTTTTTACAACCGCTTGGTTTTCTTCCGGCAGCAGACTACAGGTAGCATAGACCAAGCGGCCACCAGGCTTGAGCAGCTTGGCTGCGGCGGCCAGAATGGCTCTCTGCTTCTGGATCAGCTCTTCGACGCTCTCGGGGCTGTGCCGCCATTTCAAATCCGGATTACGGCGTAATGTGCCCAAACCGCTACATGGCGCATCGACCAGTACCCGGTCAATTTTTCCTGCCAGACGCTTGAGCTTTGTATCCCGCTCGCTATCAATCCGTTGTGGATGCACATTGGACAGCCCTGAACGCTTGAGTCGCGGCTTAAAGTTGTTGAGCCGCTTTTCGGAAACGTCAAAAGCATACAAACGCCCGCGTGAATGCATCAACGCGCCGAGCAACAGGGCCTTGCCTCCTGCCCCCGCACAAAAATCGACCACCATCTCGCCACGTTTCGGAGCCAACAAGAAACCCAGTATTTGGCTACCCTCATCCTGTACTTCGATTTTGCCGGAGAGAAACAAGGGATGCCGGTTGATTGCCGGTTTGCCTGCCAAACGAATCCCCACCGGTGAAAAGGGTGTTGCATGTGCCTCGATCCCCTCCTGATTCAGGATGGCAAGCACCTCATCACGCTTGGCAAGCAATGTATTGACGCGGATATCGAGTGGGGCCGGTTGCTGCAAAGCCTGACCGAGACGAACGATCGCGTCGTCGCTCAGGAATGCCTGCAGCTTTTCGATCAACCATTCCGGAAATTCCGCCTGGATGGCAAGCGGCTGGGTCGCTGGTGACATGGCCTTTACTTGCGGAATCCATTTGGCTTCAGCCTCCCGCACCAAAGGAATCAATTCCCGCAAGTTCATGCCCTGATATTTGGCCAGATAAGCCAGTACCAGTTCACGAGCGGTTGCTCTCTCGGTGATGGCTTCCAGAAAGAGGCGATGGCGCAGGACACCGAATACGGTTTCAGCAATCATCGCTCGCTCATGCTGCCCCAATTGCGGATGATCACGAAAAAACTGGCGAAGCAGGGTATCTGCCGGGGCTTGCAACGGCAACACCTTGCGCATCGCCGCAATCAGGAAATCGAGCTGTTCGGGAGTCAGACGCATGGTAAGAAGTGTTGGGTCATTGGCCGCCATCCTCATCTCGGTAATGGATATGGGTCACGATCTGATCCACTTCCAGCCCACCTTTCTCCGTCGATACGATGCGCACTGGCAGTAGATAATGATCGATCGCGAGCCAGATTTGCTTGCGGAATGGATCATCTGCCGCTTGCTGCTTGGTCAGGACAATGGTTGCAAGCGTTCCCATCGGTGTTTCGAGCATTTCCCGGCTGACGCGATAGCGTGCGCTCTGCAAGTGACGGTGATCCGTTTCATGCAGCGTGAATTCCGCTTCTGGCAGAGGCACAAACATAAAATGATAGGGCAGGCTGAGTTTGTCCAGTGTACCGGCCGGCAGACTCGTTTCCATCTGCTTGCCTTTACGCCGATAAATTATGCGCTGTTCGTCCCAGTCAAACTCGACTTCACGTGCCCCCTTTTTGCCACGCTGATCAGTGAAGCGCATCGGTTGCAGGCCGGCCTGATTGATCTTGCCGTGGCTGGCACGGACAATACTGCCGGGTTTGATCAGGCGGAGAAAACCGCTGGCTGAAATCTCGCTCTGAATGGTATATTGGCGGCTGTTGTTTTCCTGCTGGATGGCAAGGGTTTCATGCGCCTTTCCCTTACCGATGCTGCCATTGAGTGCATAATCGATTTCAATCCGCGCCGGTAAATCGTCCGCCAGCGTGGCGCTGGCAGTCCAGCCTAACATTACGATAAGCAACAGATATCTCATGACTCCAGATCCGGTGAATACAAAACATGCTGTTCGCGATTAACACCCATGATTTCTACATGACCGTCGACCAGGGTCAAACGTTCCTGCAAAAACCAGCGGACCGCCTGCGGGTAAATACGGTGTTCCTGCGCTAATACCCGGGCTGCCAGCGTTTCAGGTGTATCCCGGCTCAGCACCGGCACCGCAGCCTGAATAATGACCGGGCCATGATCCAGCTCAGGTGTCACAAAATGGACCGTACAGCCATGAATCCTGATGCCTTCCTGCAGCGCCCGCACATGGGTGTTCAGGCCAGGAAAGGCGGGTAGCAGGGAAGGATGGATATTGATCAGCTTGCCTTGGTAATGATAGACGAACTGATCACAAAGAATGCGCATGAAACCCGCCAGCGCGACCAGATCGGGCTGACAGGCATCGATTACCTCCGCCAGTGCCGCATCGAAGGATTCCCGGCTGGCGTAGACCCGGTGATCCACGACATGCGTGGCTATGCCGTGGGCTTGGGCAAGTGTTAATCCCTCAGCTGCCGGGTTGTTGCTGATAACCGTGATGGAGGTCGCCGGCAGGCTGGCTTCCAGCAGTGCTTGCATGTTGCTGCCTCGACCGGAAATCAGGATGACCAATGATTTCATGGTATCCATACTTCAATCGATCGCAATAGCACTCGCTCCGGATTGACGCCGTTGTATGGTACCGATTTGCCAGACGGTTTCGCCGTTGGCGCTCAAACTATCGATGGCTGCCTGGCCATGCTCGGGTGCAACGATGACGGCCATACCGATGCCGCAATTGAATACGCGCAGCATTTCCTCGTCTGCCACATTGCCATGCTGCTGCAACCAGTCGAACAAAGGCGGGCGCACCCAGCTGCGCTGGTCGATATGCGCCATCACGTTCTCCGGCAGTATGCGTGGAATGTTTTCCAATAAACCGCCGCCAGTGATATGCGCCAGTCCCTTGACCGGCAAGGCCTGAATCAATGCCAACAGTGACTTGGCATAAATGCGGGTAGGCGCCAGCACGACATCCAGCAGCCTCGCATCGCCAAGCCTGGTATCCGCATCCACTGCATGCTGCGCGAGTATTTTGCGAATCAACGAGAACCCATTGGCGTGCGCGCCGCTGCTGGCAATGCCCAATACCAGATCCTGGTCAGCGATCTGGCTGCCGTCTATGATCTGGTCTTTCTCCACCACGCCGACCGCAAAGCCGGCCAGATCGTATTCGCCTTCCGGATACATGCCCGGCATCTCGGCTGTTTCACCGCCGATCAGTGCACAGCCAGCTTCTTCACACCCTTTTGCAATACCCTGAATGACCTGCGCAGCGGTCTCCACATCCAGTTTGCCGCAGGCAAAATAGTCCAGAAAAAACAGGGGTTCAGCACCCAGCACCAGAATATCGTTGACACTCATCGCGACCAGATCAATCCCAATCGTATCATGCCGTTTTGATTGAAAGGCAAGCTTGAGTTTGGTGCCGACACCATCCGTGCCGGAGACCAGTATCGGTTGCCGGTATTTTTTGGGCACCTCGAACAGCGCGCCAAAACCACCGATGCCGCCCAACGCTTCCTGACGAAGCGTCCGCTGGGCAAAAGGCTTGATTTTTTCGATCAAGCGGTTACCCGCATCAATATCGACTCCGGATTCTCGATAGGAAGTCTGAGGCGTCATGGAATTTTTTGGATTGGATACAGTCAAGTTGAGTTCTCGCTGGGTTAAGACTAGAGTACGATCTTTACAAGCATGATTTTACCGTAAATGAACAACAAGCATTCCTTGGATTCACATTTTTTCTGGTGGCTGACACTCATCGGCGTCGTCAGTGCACTGATCTATCTACTCAGTCCTATCCTAACGCCTTTTCTGCTCGCTGCAGTCATTGCCTATATCTGTAATCCGCTCGTGACCTGGCTGGCCGCCCATAAAATTCCAAGGACGCTCAGCACCATTTTGGTCATGCTAATGACGATGGGTGCATTCACGGCCATGATACTGATCATGCTGCCACTGTTTGAAAAAGAAGTTTCGCGCCTGATCGAACGAATCCCATTTTTTCTCGACTTCATCAAAAGCCGGCTCATTCCCTGGCTGGAAATCCATTTCAACGTCGAGTTACAGATCGATATTGCCTCGCTCAAGCAAGTATTAATGGACCACTGGCAAAGTGCGGGCGGGATCGCGGCAAAAGTATTACCCACTTTGAAAAGCGGCGGTCTGGCTATACTGGAATTTTTAATGATTTTGATCCTGGTACCAGTCGTGCTGTTTTATTTGTTGCGCGACTGGAATGTTCTGGTCAAACAAACTGGAGAATTGATTCCGCCTGTCTGGCAAAAGCAGATCTTTCCCCTGGCACAGGAAACGGATCGTGTGCTGGCCGAATTCCTGCGAGGAGAAATTGCCGTCATCATCATCATGTGCACCTATTTCATAACCGGCTTGTGGCTGGTCAGACTGGAATTCGCTCTGCCGATCGGACTGGTCGCCGGGCTATTGGTATTCGTACCCTATCTCGGTACCATCGTCGGTTTTGCACTCGCCACCCTTACCGCCATCACACAATTCCAGGAATGGAGCGGTGTCATCGCTGTCTGGATTGTGATCGGCTCGGGACAACTACTCGAAAGCATGCTGATCACCCCGCGGCTGGTGGGTGAGCGCATCGGTCTGCACCCGGTTGCGGTCATTTTCGCCCTGCTGGCTTTTGGTCAATTATTCGGTTTTATCGGGATACTGCTGGCATTACCGGTCAGTGCGGTATTACTCGTCTGGCTCAGGCGTTTGCACAAGCAATATATGGAAACAATGAAGGAGTAAAAGCGGATATTCCAGTCTTTCCAAACGAGCTTTTCAGGTTCTATTTACTGGCTACAAAATACCCTGCGATGCTTCGCAAGTCTTCCAGTTGCAGCGTACCGGCAGCATAACGCAAACGTAGAAAAGCGAGCAGATAATTATAGCGCGCGTCCGCTAGATCAACCTGGGCGGAAAACAGCTGTCTTTGCGCGTCCAATAAATCAAGATTGATCCGTACCCCACCCCGTATGCTCTTTTCAGTCGCCTCTACCAGTAATTGGGCAGATTCGACCGCAATCTCCAGCGATTCGATCCGCAGGATGCTGCTTTGCAGCAACTGATATTGTCTACGTAACTCAAGCAGTACTTTATCGGTGATCGCATCCAGATCCGCCTCGGTACGCGCCTGATTGGCACGCGCCTGGCTGGTCACGGCATTCACCCGCCCCCCGGCATACAGTGGAATATTGACTTCAACGCCAACGCTCGCCAGACGGGCATTGCGGTTAGCCGTGACAAACGAAGCCGAATTGTTGCGGCTGAGACTCGCCACCAATTCGACCCTGGGTGCATGCCCGGAACGGCTTTTCTCCACCTCCTGCTTGCTGGAATCCACCATATACCGTTGGGTGACCAATTCGGCATTGCGCACCAGCGCCATCTCCCGCCAGCTCTCATAATCGGCAGGATGAATCGACTGTGCCCGGAACGCTTCGCCCAGGGAATCCAGTTGCGTGACGGGTTGTCCGATGAGGGTGGCCAGCGCCAGGCGCGCGGCCTCCCATTCATCCTGGGCTTCGATCACCTCTGCCTGGGCCAGCGCATAGCGTGAACGGGTCTCCAATACATCGGTCTTGGTTCCTTCTCCCCGCATCAACATATGTTCATTGACCAGCTTGAGCTCGGCCAAGGCGTCGCGCTGGGCATTGGCAAGCATCAAACGATCCTGTGCCAGCAGGGCATTGAAATAGGCCTCCGCCAGCCGGACGATCAGCAAATGCGTATGGCCGGCAAATCTGGCCTGACTGGAATTGGCTTCCGCGATGCCCTGACGGTAGCCGGCCACCGCTTCGAGATTCAGCAACGGTTGCCGCAAGGCCAGTGTCGTGACCTCATTGTTGAAATCGAGCGGTTCCGATATGCCTCCCTGGCTGATCGTGCCGCGGTTGATCCCGTGAGCATGGGTGATTGACAGAGTCGGCAACAAACCGGATAGCCCAATCTCGGCCGACTGTTGACCCGCTTCGTTTTCATGAACAGCCGAACGAAAAACCGGATCATTGCGCAGCGCTTCTTCATAGGCTTCCAGCAATCCCATGGCCTGTGCCTGACTGAAATGCCACAACAAGGCCAAAACAACCTTCAGTTTGACTACCTGACGCCGCACGACTAATCTTCACCCAATGAAGTATGCAATCGATCCAGAATGGGTTTCAGCAAGTAATTCATCAGCGATCGTTCACCCGTTTTGACAAAAATCTCCACTGGCATCCCGGCACGGATCTGGTGTTTGGCCAGCAGCTGCATGCTTTCCGGCTTGACGCGGGCCCGCAACTGATAATAGGGCATACCCGTATGCTCATCGGTCAGGCGATCGGCGGACACCTGCGTGACCTCACCGGCAATATGCGGGGTCTTGTTCTGGTTGAAGGCACTGAAAATCAGATCAACATCCAGACCGGCATGAACCCGGTCGACAAGGTGTACGGGCAACTGTCCTTCAATAACCAGCATATCCTCGCTCGGCACGATATCCATCATGCGAAAACCGGGCCCGATCACCCCGCCATGCGTGAAAACATTGATACCCACGACAATACCACCGACTGGTGCTTTGACAAGCACGTTGGCCAATTCAAAGTCCTGGGCGATCAGGCGGCTTTGCAATGCTTCCGCTTCACGCTGGATGTCTGTCAATTGCTGGCGAACTTCTCGCTGATGTTCTTCGACGCGCTGAGCCCGACGCAAGTTGAGTTCCGCAATCTGCCGCTGAGTGCGCCCGATGTTACCGTCATCCTCGGAAATATCACCGATCAGCTGAGCGCGTGTGCGTTCCAGCTCAAGCACTCGGTTGCGCGGCACAAACCCTTCATTGGCGAGCGCTTGCAAATTATCAAGCTGCTCTTTCAGAAGCGCCAGTTGTTGATTTTTGCTGGCGCGGGACGACTCCAGCCCGCGCAATTGCACCTTGAGACCGGCTATATTCTCAGCCAATGCAGCCAAATCATGCTCCAGCACCGCCTGACGCGAAATGAACAACTGCTTTTGTAACATGATCACGCCGGCAACGCGTGGATCGTCCATAACCGCTGCCAACAGGGAATCCGGGAAATTGATTTCGGATTGATTGTCGCGCTCAGCGATCAGCCGGGCCTCCACCGCCCGCGCAGTGATCAATTGGGCACGCGTCACTTCCGCCTGTGCCTTGACCTGGATTTCGTTCATGCGCACCAGGGGTTGGCCGGCCGTGACCATATCGCCTTCCTTGACCAGGATTTCATCCACGATGCCGCCTGTCTGATGCTGCACCGCCTTGCGATTGGTCGCCACCATCACCGAACCGGACAATGGCACGCCTTTGTCCAGTGGCGCAAAAGAAGCCCACAGCAAAAATCCCCCAACCCCTACCAACACGATCAACCAACCAAGGCGAGCATGGCTGGTCTCATCGGTCTTGACCAGGTTGGAAACCTCTGTTGGCGAAGCGTCCATCAGCATTGTTTCTTTATGTTCTGATAACTTCATATAATCCATGCCTTCAGGCTTGTTAAACGGCTGTTGTGGTTACAGAAATCGTTAGGAACACTCCCCCCCCCCGTAAATCGGGTCAGTTCTCATCATTTCCACGCCACTCAGGATCGGTTCGATCCCATCGTTTTGGATGCCGTCACCGCGCTCAGCCCGGCAGGTTGTGCCGGTTTTGTTGAGGATGTCTGCTGCTGTTGGGCCAGCGCAGCCATGACTTGTTCCGTGGGCCCAAATAATTTTGCTGTCCCTTCATGCAACAACAGCAACTTGGTCGTGGCCGCCAGAATGCGCGTGCGATGGGTGATGACCACGATGGTTTTGCCGCGCTTGCGCAAATCCAGAATGGCCGCCAGCAGCGCTTGCTCACCCACATCATCCAGATTTGAATTGGGCTCATCCAGTACGATCAGCGAGGGATCGCCATACATGGCGCGCGCCAGGCCGATACGCTGCTTCTGACCGCCCGACAAGCCACCACCGCCTTCGCCCAGGACTGTATCGTAGCCTTTCAGCATAGTCAGGACCATCTCGTGCACACCTGCCCGCTTGGCGGCCAAAATGACTCTCTCGGGATCGATTTCACCAAAGCGCGCAATATTCTCGCTGATGGTACCGGCAAACAATTCGATATCCTGGGGCAGATAGCCGACATGAGGCCCCAGTTGATCCTTGTTCCATTGGTAGATATCCGCGCCATCCAGACGCACCTTGCCAGTCGCTGCGGGCCAGACACCGACCAGTAATCTGGCCAGCGTGGATTTACCCGAGCCGCTCGGACCAATCACACCCAATACTTCACCTGGCGCTATCGAAAAACTCAATCCTTTGATTACGGCAACCTTGGCGCCTGGCGGGCCGGCTATGATGTTTTCGACCGAAACCTTTCCTTCCGGCCTGGGCAGCGCCATGCCAGGCTGACGGGCGGGATTTTCCTCCAACAGCTTGGAAAGCCGTTCATAAGCACTGCGCGTGTTGCCAAACTGCCGCCAGACATTGATCAACAGTTGAACCGGGCCGATCGCCTTGCCCAACAAAATTGAACCGGCAATCATCATGCCGGGAGAAATGCTGTCTTCCAGCACCAGCAAGGCGCCCAAGCCCAGCATCAGCGATTGCAATGCGACCGATACTGATTTGCTGAAGGCGGTTACCACCCCCGATTTTTCACTGGCTTGCGCCTGTAAATTCAGGAAGCGGCCATGCATGGCGTACCAGCGCGCCTGCAGATTGGGCAGCATGCCCATGGCTTCGATCACTTCGGCATTGCGCAGGTTATTGTTGGCCATGGTATTCGATGCGACCGCCACGGCATTGGCCTCCGCCAAAGGCTGATGTGAAATCTTCTCATTGATATAGGCCAGAAATATCAGAACTGCAGTACCGAACAAAGCGAATACACCCAGCCATACATTGAACAGAAAAATAACCAACAAATACACCGGAAACCAGGGTGCGTCAAAAAAAGCGAACAATGCATTGCCGGTCAGAAACTGGCGCAGATTGGTCAGATCCTGCAGGGCCTGACCCGCATTGCCATTCCCTTGCCGCAGGCTTTGTTCGAATGCCGCCGTATAGACGCGGCGGTTCAGTTTCATATCAAACTGTGCCCCCACCCGGATCAGGACAAAGCTTCGCACATACTCCAATGCACCCATGAAAATATAGGCGCCCAGCATGATCAGCGTCAGCATCAGCAATGTCATTTCATTGCGGCTGGTCAAAACGCTGTCGTAAAGCTGCAACATATAGAGCGCAGGAGTCAGCATCAGTAAGTTGATGACCGCGCTGAATGCTCCCACCGTCCGAAAAGCGCGTTTGAAGCTGGTCAATATCTGACCTAGTTCGCTGGGTGGGGTATTGCTTGCTTTCATTTGTAACCGCTCAGCCTGCGACATTCGAATACCATGCGTTATTGAATTTGCACGGCCTTGGGCTGTGAAATTTGGAAAAGCAAAGGGATTGCACCCAGCGTGCGGTGCTGAAACCGGTTGTTACCAGACAAGCAGTAATATCAGAGGTCATAAGCATATGAATTGAAATAGGTGATAGATAGCTTGCAGCCTTGCAACCAAGGATTTGCGCATTCACAAATAGCGATTGAAGCAGACATTCCCCAGGCTTCATGGCCGATCCGATACCCTCCGGTCGCCCTGTACGCCGCCTTTTCACTATGCTTGTACCAGGCTCCGAAACGACAGCCAGGCGTTTCCGGTTACCCAAGCAAATCACTTTTGGTTAATCTGAAAGGCCTCGGGGCATACCCAAAATCACAGACCGCATCCGAATTGTCGAACACGAGATCGCGATTCATGCGTTTGGCCATTCCCAAAGTCCAATATCGATAACGAGGGAGCGTGCGAATGGCAGTCACGCCCAATTGTATAATCCATTCGGGGACTGGCAGCAGCCGGGGAGCCCGATCCATCGCCCTGAAAACTCGCGCGACCATTTCCCGGTAGGTGAGTATCTCACTGCCACCGATATTATAAGCGCGATTGCCCGTTTTTCCGGATAAAAATGCAGCCAGACAGGCTTCCGCCACGTCTTCCACATGAACCGGTTGACGCGAGCCACAGGCCTTTCCCAGTAGCGGAAAAAAACCGAATTTTTGTATGATATGCGCAATTTCCGAGATATTCCGGTCGCGCCCCTGTCCATAAATCAGGGTCGGGCGCAACACTGTCCAAATCACACCGCTGCCTTGTGCCCAACGGCGCAGGCGTTCCTCCCCTGCAGCCAGGCTACGCGCCACCTCCCGCTCACCGGGATCGTCGGAATCACCCTTGGTATAAACACTGGTCGATGACAAAGCGACAATCCGGCGCGCGCCTTGCGCGGCCAGAAAATCAAAATAATCCGGTAATGTCCAGATCGGCGCCAAATAAAACCACACCGGAATATTGTCCTCGATCGCCTGTGACGGATCGTCTCCTTGGGGAAGATCCACTTCTCGCCAGGCAATCGATGGAAACCGGGCCGGCAGTTCATCCAATTTGCGGCGCATAAATGCCGTGACCTGCCAATCCTGGTTCGATAACCTCGCCAACAGCGGTTCACCGACAAAACTGGACGCGCCGATCACACCGACCCGCTGTCTAGGAGGCTGTCCGAGAATAGCGATCGTAGCGAGTGCGGAGCTGGCTGAGCGGGATTTTTCGATCATTTGAGGCGAATAGTGGTTCTATTCAACGAAAAGGATCGAAAAATCCAGCCTGGCAGGTTCGTCCGCAGTAGATCAGTCTATTCTCAGACAGCCTCCTAGCCATGCCTCAGACCCAATACACGCATCAGATGCACCACGCCATTGACCGACACCACCAGCACAAACCGCAACCAGACACCGATCGATACCAGCCAGGTCAAAAGCACGGGATAACGGTCAAGAAAGAACTTGCGATAAAAACGCAACATGCCTTTGTGCTTGTGCCAAGCCACAAAAAAAGGTCGGGCATGGCTGCATGCGCCCTGATGATGCAAGGCTTCCACATCGGGTACAAATAGAATCTTCCAGTTATGTTGCCCAAAACGCATGCACCAATCGAGATCCTCACAATGCAGAAAATAGCCTTCATCCCATGGGCCCACGTCCTCGATCGCTTCCCGCCGCACCAGCATCAAGGCACCGGAAATCGCTTCCACTTCGATCGGTGTGGACGGCAATGGTTGATGATGCAAATGAAAATCATAGAACAACCGGGGGAAAAAAGGTGCCAGCCGGTACAGCCCGCACGCACGAACCAGCGCCCGCCAGGGAGTCGGCATCGCGCGCCGGCTTCCGCCTTGCTCGCTGCCATCATGATTGAGTAGCCGCCCTCCAACCATCCCCGCGCGCTCATCTGATTCAATGACCTGGCGCAGGCGATTGACCGCCCCCCGGCCCAGCAAACAGTCTGGATTCAAAAACAAAACAAATGGCGATTCTGTCGCCAGCAAACCGATATTGCAACCCGCCGCAAAACCCATGTTTTGATCCAGACGAATGACCTGCAGCTGGTCAGCAGCCAAACATCTCGCTGCCAGCTCACTCAAACTGCTATCGCTAGACGCATTATCTACTACTACAACCTGCTGGACTTGTGCCTTGACCGCCTCAACACACTCGGCAAGCAGATTTCCAGCATTGTAATTCACGATCACAGCCGATACGGGCATTGATACATTTTTTAGCAAAATTGTTTGAACACTTTAGCGAATGAAAAAATTAAGCTATGGATGGGAAAAATATCACAATTTAGCGGTAGTCAAAAAACTGGTCAGGCATTATCGGTGTGACAGCGGATTTTATGCTGACTTTGACTAACATAAAAACTTTACCGTAAATGATATTTATGGTGAAACAGCACTGTCTCGACATTTGTCATTCCAGCTTTAAGCGAGTAGGCTGCACCGTTTTTTCAGCATATGAATAGTTATCAGTTACTTCGCCGTTGCGCGTTATGACTTGATATCCAAGACTGTTGGCGGATACCGCAAATAGTCGTTCGATAGCATGCGCCAGCGTGCCATCAACCTGACCCTGTTCCGGTTCAAATTCCTTTTCTTCAAAATTTAGCAACAATAATGGCTTCAGTGCATGAACACGCGCACTGAACATCGAGCCTGCAGCGAAACTAAGATGCATTACCGTATCCATTTCAATACCCAGCCTTGCCGCCTGAATACCAATGTTATCCGCATTGCTTGCTAGATAATGATTCATTGATACCAAATGGTTTTCCGGTGCAAGTATGCCGATTTCACTGTTTTCGCGAATATACTGAATGTTTTTTAGTAATGCTGAACTATCAAGCAGCTTCGAGTATAGGTCGTTGCGCCAGGAATCACCATCAGCGCGATGCGTCGATTTCTTGGTATGTACTTTTACCAAAAAGGTGAAATTTTGCCGGATGATCTCAGGCAAAATCTTCAAGAATGGCAGAATATCTCTACCTCGGTTTGTGACACCCAAACATAAAAAATCGTAACCATCTTCAGTCAATCGCGCATTCACAACTTCTAGTTGATGTTCGGGCGTAGTTACAAAAAGCTTGATTGCATTTTTTTCAATGGTAGCTAAATATCTCAGTATCTCATCAAGCACATCCAAGTAAAATGCATGAATGACAATCGCGATATTTTTTTCTACCCTCAATTCATCCACCGCCAATTTGGTTTTCTGCTCCCTTAACTGATGCAGTTGGCTGGCAACGCGACAAGCCTCCAGATAGCTAAAACCATATTTTCTGTCAGGCTCCAGATGCGCGCCTTCGGCCCATTCATTCCAAGCATTGATAAAGACCAGCTGCTCACTCTTTTTAAAATTTTTCTGAGTGTAACGCAACAGATGGGACAACCATCGATGAAATCGTAAGGGCGTTGAATAAGTATAAGTAATGCCACGCCCGGGCCTTCTCGCTTCATTATCCCAACCCGGGAACAGGCATCTGAATTTTTTATACCGAGACGGTGAACGACTCTCACCATAATCAGCAGCCTGATTATAGTCAAAGATTATGCCGCGGTAGCTTGGATTGACGATTTTACCCGCCGCCGCGATCTGGCGGGTGATGGGAAGCATGGGATAAGTATTCGGTGTATACTCGACAGCAGCATCAAACCCTATATCAACCGGACTGACATGCTCAAACGCATGCGTAACAACCAAGAAGATTTCACCAATTGCGTTTTCCCGGCACCACTTTCGCCATCGCTTCGCAGTTGCACGAACGTCAGGCAATAAACCGGGGCGGTAAAGCATCAGCAAAGGCTTCCCGTCTATGCGGATATAACGCTTGTCCTGCATATATCGCGCAGCGTCCGTAATAAAAGCAATGTCATCCTCTGCTGAATGCCGTTGTGCCAGCAAAACATCTTGCTCTAGACCATCCCAACGGCGCGTCCAGTTTTCATTAGCCCAGTTTATACAAAACGGCAAATCCAGTTCTGGATTTTTCAGAACATTGTCTAGTGGTGTTTCAAGAATTCTTTTTTTGTCAAACCAATAATGATGATAACAAAAACCATAAATACCATACTGCTTCGCAAGCTCAATCTGCTGCAACTGAACTGACTTGAGCCGCAAATCATAAAAACCGAGCTGATCTGGCAAATGGGGCTGGTAATGTCCTATGAATTGAGGTACAGCCTTACTAACATTGGTCCATTCAGTAAATCCCTTCCCCCACCATTCGTCATTTTCTTTAACCGGATGAAATTGTGGCAAATAAAATGCGATGAGTTTAATTTCAGCACTTGGTACTGCTGAATTGTTCTGTTTGAAGGGTAAATAGGTTTTTGATCGAAAAGCTTGCTTGAATAATTCGGAAAAATAACTGCTTGAGCCATTTTCATCAGAGCGATTCTCAACAAGAATTGGATAACTGTCTAACGGCTGCCATGCCTGTTTTAAAAACAACAATACTTTCCCGATAGCAGATAGTAGTCCGTTGGTTTTAATTTCTCGAAAAAATTTTTCTAATCTGTGCTTACTAAAAATATTCAGAAAAAGGAATTTGAACATGAAATCTAGTTCTTGTTTACAAAGCCGAGTTATATAGAGCTTACTCAGAAATCCAGCACCCACTTCTGCGCAGCCAGGTAAAAATTCCGCTTTGAGGTCAATTGACAGGAATGGGTAAACGGAATTTTTCCGGGCATGCAGTTTTTTGTCGCCCATATTGCCATTTTGGCAGTAAATTTCTTCAGGCGAATAAAAACCCGCACCAGTACAAGCAGGTTCATGACCAGGAG